>JALYIG010000232.1 GCA_030775885.1 Acidobacteriota bacterium
GGATACCATCCTCATATTTCGTGTTTTGTGTGTGGACGTGAATAGGGGGGTTATTACCACCGAAGAGGCCAAAACAGCCGCCGTCAAATCCGCAAGTACAAAGTATTAGGAGGCCCAGAAATGGAACTAGGTGCGATCTCAGATATCTAGGTGTGGTAGACATGAGCTTTCTCCTTGTTTTACCAATTTCTATTTTGATGGGTCCGGCACGCTGATCGAAATTCCAAGTTGAGCCAATGCTGAGGCGAGATCGCGCGTCCTCCGAAGGGTATTTGTGCTCGCGTAATATCCCTCATTTATATTTGGGCGATTCGCGCTCGCGGTGGTCATAACTGAGGTTTTCAGTTTAGAGCCTGCAGCTCCGACGACCATTACATCAGGCACGCCCCCGTGAGATACAAGCGTGTCAAAAAGGTAGACAGACTCGGCAGGTGTTACTGAGCTCACCATACCGCCATTCGCGCCTCGCATTGAAAGACTGGGGAGGAAGTGCGATATGAATTGGCGATACGAATGAAGGGCATCGACGCTATTGCTGTCCACGTTTGCCTGTACGCCGGCGAGCACACACCACTGCTTGTATGCTTCAATGATAGCGCTTTCATGTAGATATGGCCGCTTTTTAGAACGTGCATCTACCTCGGACTGTTGGATCGCCAGGCTAATCTGCTGGGCCAGATTACGCCGCATCTCGGGGACTGCTGCATGCTGAACTATGTAGTCGCCCAGTGGAGATGTTGGGGATGCAATTGCTTGATCTCGACGAGCATTTCGAAGGACAACCTCGAATGGATGTACAGCGTTGGCGCTCGCGTGTGGCGAGGGTGTTAGCGGTGTCGCTTGGCAATACACCTTTCCGCCGACGACGATAGTCGAGAATAAATAGGCCAACACGGCGAAGGGAGCGCGAGCGGCTCTGTTTGTGAACGACATAACCATGCCTCCAGGAAAGTAGTTCGAGGTTGAAACGATCTAGAGATCGTTTGACAAGTTGCAAGTAACATACAGGCAGAATGACCGAAGTTTCGTTAATTGTTCTGTAAATCGTCGACTATTCCACCTCTTTGGTTGTTGTCTGCGCTCGTTGGCTGTTCGCGGTTATTTGACCAATTTGAATAATTCGACTGAACGGATTGTCCTGGCCAGCGGACGGGTGCGCAATTTTCGTCAACGTCATGTTGTCAATGAGCAATTTCATGAACGAGCACGACCAGCGGTCGTCGCTTGCATCACCATCACGCCAAACGACAAAAGATCTCTTCATTCAGTAAAAGTGCCGGACCGAACGCAGGCGAGGCGACCGAGTGGGACTTGTTGCTCTTAAGCAACAAGTCCCGGTGGCTGAAGTGTTTAGTTGCCACAAAATGCCATCGCCGTTCATGTTGATCGCAATTGGCAGCGCTCAGGGGTTCATGGCCGCGGCGAGCATGAAGCGCGCGCCAGAATGGGGACATTTCACCAGCCACCCTCTTCGGAACACAAGAGGGACGCTGGAGTTCTCAGCTTTGTGAAACGGTATCGCGATTGGCAGATTCAGGCTTGGACTGAACCCACAAAATGAGACACTCGCGAATGGCTACACTTGGCAGGGAAAGGAACTGCAAGTGGCAAAAAAGCGAGTTGGGAAATATCCTCAGTCGTTTCGGCAGATGGCGATGGAACGGATGAAAGACTGCCCAAGCGTGTCGGCGTTAGCCGACGAGCTGGGCATCCACCGCACGGTGTTGTATCACTGGCAGCGGCAGCTTGAAGAGGCGGATGAATCCAGTGCCAGGGCCACCTCTCCGGTCCGGGAGCTTCGCAAGCAGGTGCGCGACTTGAAGCGCGTGCTTGCGGAGAAGACTCTGGAGGTGGATTTTTTCAAAGGTGCCTTGCAAAAAATCGAGGCTCGGCGCCAGAGCGGCAACGGCTCTGGCGGGACGGCGTCTACGACCAGATCCGGGAAGTAACGCCGATGCAAGGCAGTCTGAGTATCGAGCGAATGTGCCAGTTGGCGAGAGTGAGCCGGGCGGGCTTCTACCGATCGCTCATGGAGCGACGTCCACAGGAAGAGGATACAGAGGTGAGATCGGTGATTCAGCAAGTAGCTCTGGAACATCGGCGGCGTTATGGGTATCGGCGGGTAACCGCAGAGCTAAAGCGCCGCGGGATGCTGGTCAACCACAAACGCGTGGCGCGCATGAATGACCGTCTGAGTCAACGCTGTCCAGCGGATTGTTCCCCACGTATGCGTAGAGATTGAGCGTCTGAGGATTTCCCAAACTCGCATAGGGCACCGGATCTTCCACTGCGCTCCAATCCGGGCTGAGCCATCGCCCGATATTGCTGTTGTAGTACCTTGCTCCGAAGTAGTCGTTACCTGATTCGGTGTCTCTTTCTTTGCCGGTGAAGTGGTGCTCGGTGGAGTCTCAACACGGTTGTGCCTGATTCAGCAGCACAACGTTTACCGCAACTCTGTTATGGAAAATTACTAAATAGTCGCTCTTTCTCAAAAAGAAGGCTTCGTCACCGGGAGGAGCCACTCCAGAACTGGCCGCACGAAAGCAGGATGGGGCCTTCTCTGGAGGCAGCAGGTATCCAAACCGTCTGGTAACTTCATCCTCGCTCTTCCCAAGGATCATTCGTTCGGACCATTGGTCATGGTGCATAGTACTCACAGCCCTATCAAGATCAATGGGGGCAAGATGCCACTTCCAGAGAACATAGTGGATATTCTTTGGATCATAGCGATCTGGGTATAGCGCTTCCCAGCCAACCGTTACAACAAGGAGTAGCGCTACGATGATGCTTGGAATCATGACTCGACTTCTCATTGGATATCCCCGAGATAGTGCCTGACGACTACGCTAGTTCCGCCCTCTTGGTTCAGGCCCGCAGGTCTAAATCCCCAGTTGTTTACTGTAATTATGCCGGCGGGCGATGTGTTTGCATTTGCAGACGCAGTCCATCCCGAGACACAACTATACCGACATGACCTTCAGCGTCGTAGTTATGGCCCACAGCAATAACGTCGCCAGGGCGCGCGTTGGCCACCGAATCGGGTGCGGAACCAGCCCGAAAAGGACATAGTTGCCCACTCTTTAGCCGTCGGATCTCTGGTAGCTCCAAAAAAACCTCGGATACCCCCTTTGGACACTTGAGGAACTTTGACACCCGCCGAAGCGAGCGTGTCCGCCACAAACTCATTACATTTGTTTGTACCGGGGGCAAAGCCTCCCTTGCGATTTTTATATTCGTAAGTTGCCGAGCAGCGACGCTGGCTGCTTGTTGTTGGGCCGCAGCAGCCGCTTGCTGTCGGGCGGCGGCATCGAGTGTTGCACTAAAAACACCTTCTGCACCTTTCATCATGGCGTCGACTGTATCGCCAACGAGACTCATGTAGTCGTGGCCATCCTGATCGATCCCTCCAAGTGGATTGTTCCCCACATAAGCATAGAGATTTAGCGATTGCGGATCTCCCAACTTCGCGTAAGGAACTGGATTTTCCGCAGCACTCCAGTCCGGGCTCAGCCATCGGCCCGTGTTGCTGTTGTAGTACCTGGCCCCGAAGTAGTCGTTTCCTGATTCTGTGTCTCTTTCTTTGCCGGCGAAGTGTTGTTCTGTTGCACCGAGGAAGGCTGAGTTGTTCTGAGGCAGCATCTCGCCGAAGGGGAGGCTGGGGTATGTTTCCTCGACCCTTCCCAAATCGTCGGCCTGGACCCTGCGGCTGCCGAGC
>JALYIG010000233.1 GCA_030775885.1 Acidobacteriota bacterium
TGGTTCGCCTGCTCGATACAGTAGAAGGGGTATGGGCCCTTGGAAAGAACAGCATAACGCTGGTTCGGCCAAAGGGAATCTTGACGTATGCCGCTGGACGAACCTTGCCGGGATCACAGATCGAGACGATCTTCGAAGACCGGCGAGGCAGTGTGTGGATTGGAACCAATGGCGGCATTGCCCGATGGCGGAATGGTGGGATGGAAAGCATTCCGGTCGGCGGAGCGCCGACTGCGGCGGTGCTCTCAATCTTCGAGGATCGTGACGGCGATGTATGGATCGGGACCGAGATCTCGGGAGTCATGGAACTGCGGGACTCTACGTTCGAGATCATCGGCACGGCGCAGGGATTGGCCGAAGAGGCAACGACCTCCGTTGTGCAAAATGCAAAGGGAGATCTGTGGGTCGGTACCAACGGAGGAGGATTGAGTCGGATCGGGGGCATCGGGGTCCACACCTACACATCGAAAAGCGGACTTGCAAGCGACACAGTGCTTGCCTTAGCCAACGGTCGAGGGGACCGCGCCGACCTCTGGGTGGGCACACCGGATGGATTGAACCTGCTGCGGAACGGTCGCTTGACCGTCTATACATCAGCCCATGGGCTCGCAGATGACCTGATAAGGTCGATTCTTGTGACCCGGGATAGCACTGTATGGGTCGGAACACGGCATGGAATCACGCGCTGGAAGGACGGGCATGCTACCACATTGACAACCGCGGATGGCATGGGAAGTGATCTGGTGGGCGCAATGTTCGAGGATGCGGCGGGAGATCTATGGGTGGGGACCCTTGGCGGACTATCGCGCGTACATGCCGACACTATTCGGAACTATACCGTTGCCGACGGTCTGCCGAGCAACATCATCACGGCGCTTGATGGAGGAGCCGATGGTCGCCTATGGATAGGTACGAATGGCCAGGGTCTGGCTCTCTTCGACGGATCGCACATCGTCAGCTTCGCCGCAGCCCCCGCGCTTCCCCGGGAAATCTACGCAATCCTGGAAGATGGTTTGGACTCCTTGTGGATAAGCTCAAGCCAGGGAATCTACCGCATTGCGATCGCGGAACTTAGCGCGTTTCGCGCGGGACGGAAAGGCGAAGTAGCGGTTGTGCACTACGGCACTGGTGACGGGCTGGGACCACTCGAAGGCGCCGACGCAGGCCACCCGTCCGCATGGAAGATGCTTGACGGGCGCCTTTGCTTTGCTACTCGGCGGGGGATCGTAGTGGTAAATCCCGGTCGGTTGCCGAGGAGCGATCATGCTCCGCCTGTTGTTCTCGAAGAGATTACGGTCGACGATCAGAGCGTCACTGCCGAACAACTCTCGTCCATCGCCCCCGGGCCGTCGCATTTTTCATTCTCGTTCGCTGGAATCAGCCTTTCGGCACCGCAGCGGGTGCAGTACCGCTACGAGCTTGAGGGATTTGATCGCGACTGGGTCGACGCAGGCACACGAAGGATCGCGTTTTATACGAATATTCCGTACGGACGATACCGGTTTCGCGTCAACGCACGCGATTTGGGAGGTGCGTGGAGCGAGTCCGGTGCCGAGGTGCTGCTTGTCCTTCGCCCCCACTTTTACCAGAGAGCATGGTTCAGCGCATTGCTTGGAATCCTGCTGGCGGCTGCGTTCTTCGGTTTGTACAGGCTGCGGATGCTCACCCTGGAGAACCAGTTCAACGCGGTAGGCGCGGAGCGCAGCCGCATTGCTCGGGAGATACACGATACGCTGGCCCAAGGGTTTGTCGCAGTCTCGACGCGCCTGGAGATTATGTCCCAGATGCTCCGCGAGGGCGGCCTCGAGGATTGCCGTGAGCAATTGGACCACGCTCGCGGCCTCGTGCGGGAGAGCCTTGCCGAGGCGCGCCGCTCAATCTGGAATCTGCGCTCCGATGGCGTCGAATCGCGAACTTTGCCGGCACGCCTTGCTCGTTTCATCGAGCAGATCGCATCCGGAGGGTCAAACGCCAAGCTCGTGACCACTGGAGTCTATCGCCCGCTCGAGCAATCGACGGAAGACGAGTTGTGCCGAATTGGCGAGGAGGCGGTGACGAATGCTGTGCGTCACGCAAGTGCGAGTCGCATTCGGCTGTGCCTTGTCTATGCTGAGGATGGGATGCTGCTCGAAGTGGTGGACGATGGCTGCGGGTTCGATATCCGATCAGCCCCATCTGGTGAAGATGGGCATTTCGGCTTAGCGGGGATGCGGGAGCGCGCACGCCTGATTGGCACGGACGTTATGCTAGTCAGCAAACCGGGTCAAGGGACTGCGGTGCGGGTTGAAGTGCCGATGTCACAGGGTCGCAAAAATCAGAAAAAGAGGAAGTAGATGCCGGAAAAGATTCGCCTGCTTGTAGTGGATGATCATCCTATGGTTCGCCAGGGGCTGGTGGCGTTGCTGCGAACGGTCCATGACATGCAGGTTGTAGCGGAGGCATCGGATGGCCAAGAGGCGGTGGAGGAGTATAACCGCAACCAACCCGACGTTACGCTGATGGACCTGCGGTTGCAGAAGGTAGGCGGCGTGGAGGCCATCCAACTGATTCGCGCGGGGTCGCCCTTGGCAAGGATCATCGTGCTGACTACGTTCGATGGCGATGAGGACATTTATCGAGCAATGAAAGCCGGCGCGAAGGGGTACCTTCTGAAGGGCATGTCTGTTGAGGAACTGATCGATGCAATTCGAGCCGTTCACCATGGAAAGTCTCGCGTTCCTGCCGAGATTGCGGAGAAGTTGGCCGAACGCCTCGGAGGACCCCAGTTGACCAATCGTGAGCTTGGGGTTCTGCAGTTGATCGTTCATGGCCGCAGTAACAAGGAGATCGGAAGCGACCTGGCGATTTCGGAAGCCACGGTCAAGTCGCATATCAACAGCTTGTTGGCGAAACTCGGTGTGACCGACCGAACGCAAGCCGCTACCGCAGCGATTCAACGTGGCATCGTGCATTTAGATTAGGTAGCCGGAAGATAGTGGTCCGTCGGAGGAATATTGACATGAGTTGTGTAGGCTGCAGCCGTTCCAAACATTCTCGCTTGCTCCAGTTTGGCCTTCTCATGTTCCTGCTGGTTTCCCTGATTCAACCGGCTTCGGCGCAGAATGGAGGGAGTACATGGCGCGTCGCCAGCGAAGGCGAGCTAAAGGCGCTCCTGCCGGCGCGCGCTACGGTTGAGAAGGAGCATATCGAAACCGAGATGCGCACCGCATCCGGAGTGACGGACGGGCATGGCAAATTCATCGCTGGGGTCGTGCTCATCACTGCCGGATACTCGGCCGATGGCAAATATTCTCACTTTCTTGTCTCCCACGTCCCCTTTAATATTGGCGATATCTCGTTGCCGGCCGGGGAATACGTGTTCGGCTGGGAACGCAAGGATGAATTCCTCAGCGTACATCTTTACGACGCTGCAACGGGCGCTCTGCGCGGTTCGGTGGATGCCAAGCGCATTCCGAATAGTACGCGGGTGGAATCATTTAGAATCTGGCCGCCCCGATCCATGTCAGTGATTCAGATCGGCCGATTTGGCATTCCTTATCAACTCCAGAAATAGGTCTGCTTGCGAAAGGGTTTCCTCCGGTCTCGGTCCCCTAACGTCTCATCTTGGATACGTGACTGCGCACCACGGGCAACCGCTTCAGATCTAGCTAAGAGTGCCAAATTAGAGAGGAAGAAAATGAAGACAAGGATGACAAGCGGGCGAGCGGGGTATGTGTTGTGGTTGCCAGCCGCCTTTGCGCTGTACGTGGCCTCCTGGGTTGCGAGCGTGGCGCAGAG
>JALYIG010000234.1 GCA_030775885.1 Acidobacteriota bacterium
GCCAAGAACCTGTTCCTGTCGCGTGACAAGCAGGTCGGACGCAAGCTGCAGGAACTGGCGATCACGTTCCTGCTCGAGTCGGCGCTCGGCAAGGATCGTATTCTCGAGATCTACCTGAACATCATCGAATGGGGACCGGACCTGCGTGGCCTGCGGCCCGCGGCCCGCCGCTATTTCGGTCGCGAATCACGAGAGCTGACGCCGGCCCAGATGGCCTTCCTGGTCGCGATCATCCCAGGGCCGATCAAGTATCAGAGTTCATTCGCGCACGGCACGCCGGGGCCTGGGCTGCGTTCGCTGATCGAAGAGCTGCTGGCGAAGGTGCGGTCGGTGCATGCGATCGGCGAGGAGGAATATCAGCAAGCGATCGGTGAACCCATTGTCGTTGCCGGCGGTAGGCCGCCCGGATGATGCCGATGGATGGTGTGTTGACTGGCATGCTGAATCCTAAGTCTCTATTCAGACCCTGACACTCGAGACTTCCTTCAGCAGAAATTCTCTACTCATGCCGATACTCACTTCAAACACCCGAACGCGAGGATATTCGGTTTGAACGGTACTCAAGACCGCTTTGTCATCGGACGATATCAGTGGGCCTAAGTAGATGGCTGAGAGTTCTCGTGCATCGAAGCCGTAATCGGTGAATTCTCCGCAGTCGGAAAGTCGCATGAAGGTCGCGACCCGCCACTCCTTCTCATAATTCCAATCAGGAGATTTTGTGTACGTGGACACTCGAAAGAGGGTTTCTAACGCTGACTTCTGAGGCATGGTCAGCAATGAGGCCCATCCTTCAGCGTCGTAGACCTCCGGCTTCGCAGCGGGATAGGTAACCGGCCTGGCTGCGAGCCAAGCGCTATCTAATTCGTCTCGGCAGGCAAACTCCAGGACCGCACCCGTGTACCGTTGCGCATAGTGATACCACATGGCCACATGTACGGGGCTCTCTGTCAAGCACAGGATGCGAAACTGAGGAAGCCAGCTGCGCCACATAGCTCGAACAGCCTCCAGACTAGCGCCGCTGGCAACGACGGTCACCGTCTTTTCGCTGATTTCGGCGATCAGCTGCGAGCACTTCTTTGGAAACATGAGCCTTCACCGTGTCTACCAGAAACTTCAGATTAGGCTCTAAACCTGACGTATCCTCAGGTGGTTGTTCCAACAAAGCCGCGATTTTGCGACCGAGCGCTGCAATGATTTCAGCAGCAGTGACTTCGAACGACAGCTCCCTCGGTACGTCGAAGGGGTAACGTCGTTGCATGGGCTGCCAGCGTCCCCGTGGCGAGCATCTTCATCTCGTCGATCACGTTGGTGGAGTTGGAACTGGGAACGCTGCTGATGGAGCGGAAAGATTCCCAGCAGGGAGCCGTCCTGCACGCCTGGATCGACGGCCAAGTAATGACTCGCTTCGCCGGGCGCATTTTGGCGGTTGATAGCACTGTTGCGTTGCGTTGCGCGCGACTGCACGTGCCGGAGACCCGTGCTCTGAGCGAGATGCTCTCATCGCCGCTGCGGCTCTGGTCCACGGCATGTCGATCGTCACGCGCAACGTCGAGGACTTCCAGGCCACGGGTGTTGAAATCCTGAATCCCTGGGAGTGGGAGCCAGGAGAAGTGACACTTCACATGGAGATGCAGGACATCTTGCGCGACAAGGGCAACAGATGGATGACCGCCGCTGAGATCGCTGCTGCGGTCAACAACCGCGGCCGGTACCACCGGCGGGACAAAACGCAGGTGCCTGATGTGCAAATCGCTGCCCGGGCCAGGAAATATGAACAGATGTTTGAGTGCCGCTCGGGAAGCGTGAAACTACAAATCCGATTGAGGCAAGAGCTTTAGAAACTGCTCATGCGGCCCCACGGTCCGGCACGTGGCGATCAAGTGTCGGAATCACTCCTTTCAATCAATACCTAGGGCCACCCGCAGCGCCAACTTCAGATGCTGCAGTTTTTCTGCAGAGAGCTTCCCGATATAGTCTGTTAGGAGATTTTTCTCGAGACGAGTCAGCTGATCGCAGTTGATCACTGATGCATGCTTCAGTCCCTCACTCTCGCCTACGGACACCTCCGTGGCGAGGCCGAAGCCCGAAGTATTGACAGGCGCACACAAGACGCGGTTGGCTTTGGAGTCGACGAGTTCTTGTCGACTAACAATGGCAAAGCAGCGTGATTTCTTCGGATCACCATGCTGAGGCTGGCGGACACGGTAAATCTCGCCTCGTCTCAGGGCTGAAGCTGACACAGTGATTACTCCGCCTCCCAATCCGATTGGTAGGCAGCACTATCATCGCCTTCAGCGTTTAGCGCTTGCGCGTGCCGGTTGAGTAGTGCGAGCTCGAGTTCACGGCGCTCGCGTTTGAGCTGGCGCATGGCATATGCCCGTACGGCCTGTTCGATCCAGGCAGAGCGACGGCTCTCCCCCGCAAGCCCGTCGATAACCTTCAGAAGGTTGCCAGAAAGCGTAACGGAGGTCTTTGCCTTGTTCGCAGGCGCCCTGGCGAGCGCGATTAGCGCGGCGAGTTGGTCCCGAGATAAGGTATGGCTAGTCATACCCTTTAGTATACCACTATTCATCTTCCATTGTTCAATACCATTTGCTGGTCCCGCACCCGCCTGTCCGGCAGCCGTGGGCACGCCCTACTTACATATTTTCTTACACATAAGCTTGCGGACAGGATAGATTCTCAGTGGAGTCAATAGGTTAGGCTATGTCTCGTCGCTCAGAAGCCGGCCGAATTGAGATCAGACGCTCACCGCTTCCCGATCCTCTGGCGAACACCCTCTATGGCTTCTCCCGGATATCGGCGGTAAATCCGATACCGCGGCTCTTGGCAGGTGGCGGATTCATGAGCTGGCGGACGGCCTTAAGAATGCCGACGATGGCTTGGTCATGGGTCTGGAGCGTTCGAGCTGATCGGGCTTTTGCGCCAGCTCGTTGTTGACGCGAGCAGTTCACGGAGCTTCACGAAGGCGCGCACGACGTAGACTCCCATCCCGACGGCGCGCGGTGAGTTCAGGATGTTGGCGGCCTGGATGGCGCCATGCTCGGTGAAGGCGCATGGGAGGTATTTGATGTGCTGGCCCCGGCCCGGTTTCAAGGTCACAAATTGTGACCTTGAAAGTTAGGCTTCCTCACAGGTGAGCTGGAACATGAAGGCATCGGGGAAGCGCTCCCTATTGCCGCGCCGACCCTACCGGCTACAACACCGCTAGATGATGGGTCGTTGCCCTCCGAACCGCCGCAAGAGGAATGCCAGTGTCGAAAGTGACGAACCTTCCCTCGTGCCGGACCGCAAGAGCAAGCAGGTAGATGTCGGTGAGTTGCCGTGGGCCGTGGATTCGGGTCGCGTCGATCGTATTCGCGTCCAACAAACTTACGTCGTCCGACCAGAACTCGTGGACGTTGTCTTCACAGGCATCGGCAATGCGTTTCATGACGGATTGGATCGGCAATGCGTTCGGATAACGGGGATTCGACATTATGCGAACGCAACCGTTTTGGGTGATTGGACATGAAGCCCAGCCTTCGCGGGAGTTTTCTGTAAACCAACCCAATGCGACCGCGTGCGATGTGTGATCTGAGTCGAGCAGTGCGATCAGCACATTGACGTCCAACAGCGCGCGCATCATTTCCTGTGCCGAGCATTCGAGCGCCCGGCTGCCCTAGCAACGCTCAGGCAGCGGCGGTAGTCGCCCCGGCCAGTGCTAATAGACATCGTCTTCGCGAAGCTTATCAATCAACTCGTTCGTGACGATTCCGCCGCGCGCTGGGAACGGCCGAAGACCATAGACCGCCTTCGGCTCCTTCGCTGAAGACGATTCTTGGGGTGCAGTCAGAGCGCGCCGGGCCAATTCGGAAATCATCTCTCCAATGGTCTTTCGCTCCCGCTGTGCCCGCTCCTTTGCGGCCTGAAGAACGTCGTCGGCGATATCTAAAGTGGTACGCATGCATCTGATGCTAACGCATCACGCATCAGATGTCGACCTTTTAATCCCCCCGTGCCGGTTCGAGTCCGGCCCTTGTCGCCTCACCCTCGGATCACATGGCGAAATACTGATCATCAAACCAGGTGAGTTCTGGAAACGGGCCGGACAAAAGAATGAGTCCTCATCAGCGGCGCCCCGGATATCACGCGCAAAAAATGCTGAGCGGTCGCTGCAATGCCTAAGCTCATTCAAAGACACTTACGGCCGGTTCAAGCAACGTCGTTCCACTCGCCCGCGGGCGGTGTGTTCCTGACAGGCTCCTGCTCCGAGCCCGTTCGAGCCTTCTTGTCGGCATCGGCAATTCCGGTCTGCACTTCACCTCGCCCGGGCTTGGCTTCCGGAACGCGTGAGGCCCTACGTTCATCGTTCGCTTCAGAGC
>JALYIG010000235.1 GCA_030775885.1 Acidobacteriota bacterium
GAGGACGAGTCATCCGAGTGGGTCGTCGTCGTTGTTGTCGTTGTCTGGTCCGTTGTCGTCTGGGTCTGCGCGGACGCAACTGCTGTGGCCAACGATAGCGCGCACACCATCGCCAACCCGTTCAAAACTGTTCTACGAAGAATCATTGGAACCTCCCAGTAAATGGCGCCGGAGCGCCACTCATCTGGTAGGTGCGATTCGATCCCGGCACCGCGGGTTGTCCAACTCGTGGATCACAATTTCGCCTATAAGGGCATCGCGGAAAGGTCTTGATGGCGTCCAATTATTCTTGGGACTCACCGAAGTTCCTCGGCGATTAACATGAGCCAGGATGGCAAATCGGAATTAGTGGACCGTCGAGACTTCGTAGACCTTCGAGCCGAAGATGCCTCGTGGGTCGCACAGCGGGCACATGAGAGCAGGTTGTGCGACATCATTGAATCGGAAGATACCCCGGCAGTAGACAAGTATTTGGCATTGATTGATCTTGCCGGTTTGACGGGGATGTCGGTGGGTGAACTCGCGGCAAAGTTGGTTTGCACGTCTACCCGATCTGGGCAGCCTACCCCAGCCAGGGCGAACCTGACAAGTGTTTAGGGTAGTCGGGTCGGCTGCTTGCACCGTCATATACTCGCCTTTGGACTCACCGATCTGCGTGGAGAGACCAACTGTAAAAACACTGTTGCTCCAAGGAGCCGTGGGATTGCCACCCAGGTCAATATGACTTCGAAAAGAAAAGCTCGATTCGCGGTGAGTAGTACATGGCCGCCGCTCGTCCGTTCTCTAAACAAATACTGATCCGCTCTGTCAGGTAGCAACGCGTCCCGTGCGGAGGAGTCGAGGGGCACGGACATTCTCCAGTTTAGCCACTTGATGCATAAACAGAGCGGCTGTCCAGCCGCAGCCAGCATAGTAATCCTAAGCGGCTCTTTCGGGACGAGTCGCAAGGCATTTGCGAACCAATTGCAGCAAAGCAGTCGGCTCGTTCAAATTCGCTGCATGTCCTGAGGCTTTGCCGTGGCCGGACGCGCGGTTCAGGCAGATCACAGGAATGCTCGACCCAGTCGCGCGGATCATCTGCGTAAGCCTCTCGCGGCTCTCCACCGGAAGAAACGGGCCGAGCAGGACCAGATCGAAATCACCACACATAAACCTCTCCATCCCCTCATCGACCGAACTCGCGGGTGTGACGAAGTATCCGGCGGTCTGTGAGACCGTTCTTTCTATCTCAAACAGCCACGGATCAAAGCCGATGGCCAGAGCGACTGTGATGGGCATGCACACGACTCCAAAGCCAAAGGAAGTCCGTTTTTCCCCCCAGTGACTTTCATACGTCTAGCCTTCGCTATAAGGCATTGTCTGTCAGGTATCCGACATTATTGGCAATTTGTTGCTCTGAATAAACGTTTCCGACGCGGTTATGCCGCCGCAGGGTGCTTCGCGAGGAGTGCCACTGCCGACCGTAGCAACTGTTCCGGTTCCAACGATGGCATGACAACGTCAACGTCGCATTCAATCGAGTGGGGGTCGGCATCGACCGCTGACACAAGCAGCATCTTCGATTGCGGCCAGCGCGAATGAATGTCTTTCGCTATCAGCCGCCGATCCTCATCGCTCAGAGAATGGCAAAGCACTACTAGATCAAATGAGTCAACTTCCGAACAGCGGTAGAAATCGGCCTTACGCCAAGCAGTCACGGTGGCACCGGCTTTTTGAAAGGACGCAAGTGCGGATTTCGAGGAGTTGTGAATCCTCACCGATCACCAGTATGTTGCTCATAACATCGCCCCCATCGAATTTCATTCACCAGGGCCGTTTATGCCAAACATTAAAACCCAAAGCGGCGAAATTTTCAAGGGGGGTACTGAGAAAGTTAGTTTCGTCTCTTTCTCGCCTAGGCTCGGTAGCCTTTCATTCTGGCGCTAATAGTCTGCGCGTTCCAACCACCGCATTTGTGGCCGTGTAGGTCGTGCAGTAATCCTTGATAGGGCTACTTGTTGATCCGATAAGTGCCCGAAATGATGCCCGACTTGTAGACCCGATGAGTCGAGAGCGTAAGCAAGGTCGGGTTGTATGGAGGCGGCATCAGCGGCGTTCCGTTCCTTATGTAGGAATGCCGAGCATCTTGCGAACATGATTGATGACTACACTCGGCTTGGTGGCGGCAAATTCATCTACGGCACAATCCTCAGAAAAACCCCAATCCCAACTGGTTGTTAAGGAGCTGCAAGGTTTCGGATTTCGGCCATCGCTTTTCAGCGATTTCGACTACAAAACGGCGTCGTTCACTGTCAGCGGATGGCACATTACCACTAAGTCAAACATCTCGCCACCTGCACATTTCGTGAGTTCATCCACTGTAATATAGGAAAGACTTTGGCACCCATAGTCGCTATAGCGGCATCGCGGGTGCTGAGTAGATTTTCGTCCTCCCCAACCAAAGTATTGTGCCCATGGAGAGGCGATGTACGCCATCTATGACGACAAGCCATCGAACCTCGATCGATTTGAACCGGAAGAGCCGATGGGCCTCGGCGAGGCTGAGGGCATCATGCGGCAGCTACCCCTGGGATGCAATTTGGGTTAGGACCATCATTGGGATTGACAACGTTCGGGCTGGGCTGTGCGGGGTTGATCGGCACGGTTTGGGCGATGGCCTTGCCAATTCCGGTGGCTAAGAGTGCCAGAGCCAAGACCAGAGTGGATTTTCTTAAAGTTTTCATGGTAAGTCTCCTTTGAGCGCGGCACGCGCTGCATCGGAGGCTAAAGACTATCCCCATGTAAATCAGTTATTTACTAAAATCTGTCGCTTATAGGAAACAGCTTGAAAATCAGATCGGCCTAACCCTTTGGTGCAAATCACGAACTCATGTGACCAGGACGTTCACTGTAAACTCGTACCGACGCGCAGTTGCTCATACACAACAGAGTGAAGAATTCTCTTGATCCACTTGGAGGTTATCAATTGGAGGGTAAGGTCACGGCATCGAGCGGCGGAAGAGGCGATCGTGAGGCCCGCGAGATGCTGCTTCACACGGTCCGTTCTTTGGTGAATTATCCGGGTGACATCGGGATCGTGATCGTCTCCGAGCCAGACAATTCCGTCTTTTGCATCGAGACCCATCCAGAGGACCTGAATGAATTGATCGGAGCTGGCGGGCAAACTGCTAGGGCGCTCCAGACCATCCTAGCCGCTAGTGGAATGAAGCTGGGCCGGCGCATGACCCTCGACATTGTCCAAAAGGAACGTCGACCGCAATGAGACCTCGCTAGCGAGAGCATGGAGTTTTCCTACTCCTCTGAGCCACCTTTTCCCACACCGTTCTCCTGGTCCTTCCCTCTCCAGAACTCCATCGTTGCTTATCGGCAATGCCGGGCCGGAAGCCGTGACCCTTCGTCGTCCGTTCATGCCAGACTGACAACCATGGCTACAAAGAGCATGATATGCCGCGGTGCTTGCCGGTCCCTCAGAAGGACGGCAAGCACTCTGCTTCAGGCCTCGGAGAACAGAATCAGCTTGACGCTCGCATGTCATACAACCGTCGATCGGGAAGTGAGTAGCGCATCACTTCCCGAGTTTTTTTTGCAAATATAGCCAATAAAACGAGGATTCCCGACCATTTATTCCAGAGCTCTTCACAGGTTTTGCAAAGCAGGATGTTACGCCTTAGACAAGATCAGTGGATACTCGGCTCAACCACTTTGTCGAAACTGATGTGGGCTCGCGAGTCCTGGTTTTTGATAGCTATTAACGGTTAAGATTGTCGATTTCTGGTTTCGGATGGAATTTTGGCGAGTCACAACTGAAAATAGGTGGGCGAACTTGGCGCGGCACTCTGTTTCATAAAGTGTGTGATCGGTTCACCCGGTAGGATCTGATAAACGACTGACCTTAGTGTGACGTCAACCGCGGAGGATTCGCGCCAACAACGATTCAGCGCTGGCTTGGATAGGTCCTGTACGCCACTATCTTCGCGTCCAGTGGAGTTCCGTTCAAATGAGTCGTCCTGAGCAGTACTTCAAAATAGGGAAGCGTCGCCACGTGCAACATCTTCTGAAAACCCGCCAAGCCAGCTTCTGAAGTGATGAATTCTCCGGCACCTTCCGTCGCCTCCGAACTCGTGCCGGCAATAATCAGGACCTTTCCCCCCTGGCTAGGATTGGCCAAGTAAGCGACCACGCTGTACCCGCTGCTGGGCCCCGGCGCAGGAGGCGACGTGTAGA
Organism: Acidobacteriota bacterium; assembly: GCA_030775885.1. Taxonomy (GTDB): domain Bacteria; phylum Acidobacteriota; class Terriglobia; order Terriglobales; family Acidobacteriaceae; genus Edaphobacter. The sequence goes on from JALYIG010000235.1 coordinate 4,225, forward strand.
TCTCCTGTTCATCGGCGGCGGGCACACGGTTCTTGATGTACGAGACAAATAGATTGGGGTCGTATTCCACGCTAAAGTTCAGATTGCCCGCGAATAGATCAACCCAAGGATTCGATTTTCTGCTGCCAATCAAAATCACATTATCCTTTTTGACCAGGGTGGGCGAATAATCCCTCGCGTAAGTCAAATGTATCTTCGTGCCGGCAGGATCAAGAGCTGTAATACGTTGACTCACACGAAAGTCGCCCAGGCTGCCGTAGTTCCTCTGAACGATCAGACTGAGGTCATCGCGCCTGTCCTGGCTCAATTCCTGAGATTGAAGCTGACGAACGTACTTGCCGCTCAGATAGTCATCCAACGAGATCGGCCGCTTCGTGATGTCCTCAATCAGCGCGAACGACGTATCCGCGAGAATGACATCGGTACTGGGACGCGCGTCCAGAATCCCAGACCAGAACGATCGTACAGACGGAGTGCCCTGCCAAGCATATAGCGAGGTCCGCATCGCATAGTTCTGGAACCACAATACTCCGCAGACAACCCCAATTACTGCAATTACAATCCCTGCCATCCAACGTAACTGACGTTCCGAAATCCACCTGGCGGTTGAGGCAACCTCTGCTACCTCAGTGGTCGGAGCATCGGCCGTCAATGACGCGGAGAGGCTCGGCAATTCGATCTTCGGTTCGACAACCCGGGGCGCGATTGTCCGGTAATAAAACACGGGCTTGTAGCTGCCGCGAGGAATATCCAGGATCAGCGTCTCTTGTGCACCCTCAGCGTCAAAATAGGCCTCCACCCGCTTACGCAGGTCGGTCGCATTCACCCGAACGATGTTGTCCGCGTTCGTGTCGTAGCTCGCTGGCCTCCCAAAGACCTCGGAACCGATCTCCTGTTCTGGAATCTGGTCGCAGCCTTCCTTCAGCGATCTGCGCCCAACGTACAGCAGAAACTCGCGCATCCGAGCCGCCCGCCTGAGTTGCGGACTGGCGACAACACGCTCTAATAGAGCCCAGCATGATTCGACGTCCTGCGACGCCACTTTCTCTGACTCCGACTCTTTCAAAGGCATAGCTTCACTCTTTTGACGGTGCCGAAAAGTCTACCACGCGTCAGGTGAGCTAGGCGACGCATAATCCCACGGCAAGATCACTCCTCACTGTAAGGAGTTCGGCAAACTTACAGCGAAATCACTTGCGAACTGCGTCTTCGATTCGACACACTTAGCCCCCTATGCGCACCTTCGTCCATCTGGGCTTGCTCGCCACTTTAACCCTCGTTCCATACCCGGCCCACCCGCAGACTTCACCCGCGGACTTGGTCAGTGAGTACATCGGCACGGCAAACGAAGGCCAGACATTCCCAGCCACGGGGCCGCCATTCGCGATGACCCAGTGGACTCCGCAGACCCGCGAAGGAAACGTGAAGTGCATTGCCCCCTACTACTTCGCCGATACCCGCATCCAGGGTTTTCGCGGGAGCCATTTCCTAAGTGGTTCCTGCACACAGGATTACGGCAGCATGACCATCATGCCGGAGAGCGGCACCCTGAAGCTTGGGGCAGTCGAGCGCGCCTCCAGCTTTAGCCGAAGCAGTGAGAAAGCGACCCCCTACAAATATGCTGTCAGCCTGAACGACTATGACATTGACGCGGAGATGACTGGCGCCAGCCGATCCGGCCTGATGCGTTTCCGCTTCAGGAAAGCAGGCAAATCCTGGCTTTTGATTGAATGCAACTCTGCCAAGGGCGAGGGCACGGTTCAAATCGATCCCCAGAACACTGAAATAACTGTGGTTAACCCCGTCAGGCGGCTCTACGCAGGCAACGGCAAACTGGCCGGCTTCAACGGCTACTTCGTGGTCCAGTTCGACCACAAGTTTCACGTCGGAGGCACTTGGTCAGGCAGCCAGACACATGCAGGTACTCAATCTCAGGAAGGCACCGACGGCATTCCCGGAGCGTATGTTTCCTTTGACTTACGCCCCGGGGAGACACTTCAGGCAAGAGTTGGGAGTTCATTTACCAGCCTGGCAGAGGCGCGTCGCAACCTGCAATCCGAGATCCCGAACTGGAGCTTCGAAAAACTAGTCGCACAGACAAGAGACAAGTGGAACTCCGCATTGAATCGAATTGCAATCAACACCGATTCGGCCCACAAGCACATCTTCTACACCGCCATGTACCACTCGATGCTGCTGCCGCGGATCTTCAGCGACGTCAGCGGCACCTATCCCGGATTCGCTGGCGAAGGCAAGACCGAAATCGCCAAGGATTTCAATTACTACACCGACTACTCGCTCTGGGACACCTTCCGCGCCGTGCATCCCCTGCTGACTATGCTTGATCCCGACCGAGAGCGTGACATGGTCAAGTCACTGATAGTAATGGGAGAACAGGGCGGATTCCTGTCCATCTATCCCGCTTGGAACAGCTACACATCGGAGATGATCGGCGACCACGCGGTTGCCGTCATCGGCGATGCTTACATCAAGGGGATTCGCGGTTTTGACATCAAAGAGGCATACCAATTGATGCGCAAGAACGCGATGGAATTGCCACCTACGGAGGAACTCTATGCAGATGGCCGCGGCCGTCGCGCCCTGAAATCCTATTTGCAATACGGCTACATCCCCCTCGAAGACACGGTGCCCGATGCGTTCCACACCAACGAACAAGTCTCCCGGACATTGGAGTACGCCTACGATGATTTCGTCGTTGGTGAGGTCGCCCGGGCAATGGGCCGTACCGCGGATGCAGACCTCTTCCACAATCGAGCGCAGAACTACCGCAACGTCATCGATACCCAGACAGGCTTTGCTCGGGGACGTCACGCGGACGGGTCCTGGGATGCGCCGTTTGACCCCACAACGAAATATCCCTACATCACCGAAGGACTCCCCTTCCAATACACCTTCTTCGTTCCGCAGGACTTGCCCGGACTGATCGATCTGGTCGGCGGCCGTGACGCTTTCGTCCGCAAGCTGGATGCCCTCTTCGCCGGCGGCTACTACGACCACGGCAACGAGCCCAGCCATCACATCGCCTATCTCTATGACAACGCTGGAGCTGCATGGAAGACACAGCAGCATGTCCGCAGCGTGTTGGAAACCAGTTACGCCGACACTCCCTCGGGCCTGGCCGGCAACGACGACTGCGGTCAGATGTCGGCGTGGTACGTGATGAGTGCGTTGGGCTTTTACTCCGTTGCCCCGGGAACTCCGGTCTATCAGATAGGTACCCCACTCTTCGACGACGCAACCATCCGGCTCGACTCCGGCAAACAATTCCATATCCGTGCCGCTGGAGCATCCTCCGAAAAGCAATATATCCGCTCCGCCACTCTTAACGGCGTCCCCCTCAATCGCTACTGGATCAGCCACTCCGAGATTGTGGATGGCGGTGAACTTGTCTTTGAAATGTCCTCGCGTCCCAATCCAGACTGGCCCAACAAGTAGCTCACTGCCATTTGGCCGCTCCTAACGGGCAGTCTCACCGTAAATTAACTTGCCCATCGTTATCTGCAAGGGAGACTCTCCACCATCATCAGCACACCAGATTTGTATAGCGCCAGATTTCGAACTTCGCCCAAATGAATCTTGATACCCAGCCCGAACTTCCACCCAACTTTCGGCAAGTCCGCATCCATACTCCGAATCCATACGCCGGCGGGTCTATGAACACAACTCTCACAACGCGAGTCCCACGCTCTGACCTCTCATCACCTGCGTTTCGCTTTCGACATATCCAATAGTCAGCATTCCATCCCGAGGCTCTAGTTATGAAACAGCTCCGCAAGTTCGAAGTCTTGAATCGGGTTAGTGTCTTGACCCAATCCCCGCTGCAGAGGATTGCAATCGCTCTACTCTGCGTCTTTGCATTCTCTTTAGTCGCTAACGCTCAACAATCGACGGCCACGGTCGTTGGCGAGATTACAGACAGCACCGGCGCAGTCGTTATCGGAGCGGTCGTAAAGATCACAAATCCCTCGACAAATACCGTCCGCACCACGGTCACGGATGGAGCGGGCTTATACACGATCCCCCAGCTTCCCGTTGGCACTTACAGCCTGTCGATCGAGGGGACGGGATTCCAATCGGAGAAGGTAGAATCATTCATTCTCGAATCTAGCCAGACTGCGCGGTATGACTTTAAGCTGGCCCCAGGCAAGGTCAGCGAAGTCATCACCGTCCAGGGTTCCGAATCTGCCGCAGTGCTGCAGACTGAGAATGGCGCCGTCGGTGAAGTTATTAACGCCAAGAAGATTGAGGACCTTCCTCTCAATGGGCGCAATTTTGTCCAACTTGCCCAGTTGATTCCCGGCGTGAATACGGGTACCTCTGGCTCCATCACGGTACGACGCGCGCGCGGGTCAGTGGGCTCGACGGATCCGAACGGCGGTTCGACGGCCATACAGGTAAATGGTCAGCGGGACACGCAGAACCGCTATTCGATCGATGGCATCGAGTCAATGGACTACGACGCGTTTACGTATAGTTTTTCCACGTCAGTTGACGCGATTGCCGAGTTCCGTGTAGATACCAGCAGCAGCGGCCCCGATGGCGGCGCAGCGGCCGGCGCGAACGTGAACCAAATCATTAAATCGGGCAGCAACAAGTTGCATGGTACCTTGTTTGAATTCAATCGCAACAATGTGTTCACGCAGACCTACGATGCAATTGCAAAGGTTGACGCGACACCAGCGCGACTGAATCGTAACCAGTTTGGTGGAAATATCAGCGGCCCGGTCGTAATTCCCCACCTCTACAACGGCCATGACAGGACGTTCTTCTTTATCAATGCTGAAACAGGGTTTGCCTTGAATGGTGCAACTCCGCAACAAGCTACTGTGCCCGATGACACAGTACGAGGCGGCACTCTGGATTCCAGCGTCTTTGTTGGTCCGAGTGGCACCACGCTCAACGTGATAGACCCATTCACGGGGAATGCTTACCACGTCGGCGATAAGATCACACTCAATGCAAATTCGGCGCTATTGCTGAAGACGTCGGTCACGCCGGGGGCGACAATTGCTGGCGCGGTTGGTCCTTCGCTGCTGACAAACTATGTGACAACCCCGATCAAGACCAAGAACTTCCAGCACCAGTACATTGGGCGCCTCGACCATACGCTTGGCCTTAAGGACAACCTCAGCGGTCACTATATTTACGACGATACGTTCAGCAACGGAGTCTCATTCTTCGGCCATGACAATGACGACAACGACGCTGTAACCAAGCATTTCGCTATCTCGGAAACCCACGTCTTCTCTCCCACCGTCGTCAACGAATTTCGCTATGGCCGGCAGGACTTCAAGGAGTTTGAGACCTTCGGAACCACCGGCAATGCGGCTTATAACATTGCAAACGGCTTGCTGAACATTCCGTTCTCGTCCTCGGACCCTCACTTTTATGGGGGTGTTAATACGACCATCAGCGGTCCCGGACAAAGCTATCGTCTGTTCGCCGACCTGCGCAACATCGGTCCGCGTAACCGCGCAAACGGCATCAACCAGTTTGTCGACAACGTTTCGTGGCAACGGGGCAGACACGCGATGAAGTTCGGTGTCGATATCGGGCGGCGCACGGACTACTTCAGCCAGGCGCGCGATCCTCACGGCTCGTTCTCATTTGATGGCCGCTACACCGGCTCGGCTTTGCTCGACTTCCTACTGGGCTATGTCAGCGGCGACAGCATCAATCCGACCGTTACGCGGACCAGCATCATGAGCATGATTCAGGCCTATTCCTTCCAGGATAACTGGACGGTACGCAGCGGCCTTACCGTCAATCTCGGCTTCCGCTGGGACCACTTTGCGCCCTATACCCAGGATGACGACAAGTACGCCGACATTTATATCGGAGCAGATGGCCTGAATCCCGGAACTGTGGCCACCCCCGCGAACTCGCCTTATGGTCGTGGTCTGATCCAACCGGTCTATCACGACTTCCAACCCCGCTTAGGCTTTGCCTGGCAGGCCATGGATAAGCTTGTCGTTCGTGGTGGGTTTGGTCTCTACTTCACGCCTGAGATCGATAACGCCTGGTTCGCGATGGCTGAAGGAGCGCAGGCACAGGCCGGAGCCGCCCTGACCGGAAACCCTGGCCTGACCGGAAACACTGCCGCGCTCAAGCTGCCTAACTTGACGCTGACTAATCCCTTCCCGGGAGTCGTCGCCGGAGGACCCAGCACCTACCCCTTCGCGATCGCAATGGATCAGCATCTTCAGGACCAGATGACGTCGCAGTTCAACCTCGTGGTTCAAGGTCAACTTCCCGGCAAGTTCAGTGCGGAGGTTGGGTACGTAGGGGCCCTCGGTCGTCACAACTTCGTTACGGAGAATGCCAACATTCCCGTGCCCATCAATCCAGCCAGCACAACCCTCTCCGTCAATGCGAGACGTCCAAACCAGAACTTCCAGCGCAACGTTCAGTCGGACTTTTCAACCGGATCGTCCACCTACCACGCGCTGCAGACCAAGCTGGAGCGGCGTGTCGGTCAGGGGCTGAACGTGTTGGCCTCCTATACGTGGTCCAAGTCAATCTCCGGGCCCGCCGATATCGGCGGAGCTGTGGGTGGCGGATTCTACGGAGCAGCCCCTTTGAATGTCTACGTGCCGAAGACGGATCGGTCGCTCTCGCTGTTCGATGTTCCCCACCGGTTTGTCGGAACGATACTGTATGACGTGCCTTTCTTCCGCCATTCAAGTGGCTTCAAGAAGGCGCTACTCGACGGCTTCCAGGTGTCGACCATCTTCACTGCGGTGTCTGGTATCGCCGCCGGAGTTACAGACACCGCGCAAACCACCGCTACCGGAATCGCGTCCCGTCCGGACAGGGTAGCCGGGCAGAAGGTTAGCCTCGGCCGCTCTGGCAGAACTCCGACAGCCCAGTTCAATACGGCGGCGTTCGCAGTAGCGCAGCCGGGAGAGTTCGGTACAGCACCTCGCACCGGCGCGGTACGTCTTCCAGGCTTGTGGAACGACGACTTCTCTGCAACCAAGGGCTTTAAATTTGGAGATGTGCGCAGCCTTCAATTGCGTGCGGACTTCTTCAACTTCACCAAGCACTACAACCCCGATCCTTCCACCATCGGGCTGGCACGTAATGCGGCAACTTTCGGAAAGATCAACAATGGTCTGTCCGGGGGCTTCGCTACCCGCGTCATTCAGATCGGCGCGAAGCTGTACTTCTAGCAACACGGACGGCCGCAGCCACTCGAAGATACAAGTCTTCGGGTGGCTGCGGCCATTTTTTGTCTGTCGTCGTGGGGATCAAGATGTCATTGAAAAATGAACTAGCACGCCTTTCGAGACGCAATTTTCTGATCGCCTCGGCCGCCGCCTTTACCAGCCTCCACTCCCTCTCTGTATTTGGCCAAGTGGAGGGCCAGAGAGTCGATCCCGCAGCGCCCCGCGGACGGCAGCGTAATCTCCTGGTCAAATCCTGCACCACCGAGAAATTGGCCGCCTCGCTGATTCCGGCGGCAAGTTATCGACCGTTTCCCACACTGTCGGATCGCAAGGAGTGGGAAGCACTTTCTCCCGCAACCCGAGCCAGCCTGCTCGCGGCGGGAGAAAAGCACCTGGGTTTCAAGTGGCCGGAGATGCCGGCAACCGTCTTCCTCGAGTACGCAAGAAACGGAAACCGCACAGACTACGAGCACATCCGCAGTGCCCGCATGGCTGCGTTGCAAGACCTTACCTTTGCCGAATGCGTCGAGGCCAAGGGCCGATTCATCGATGACATCATCAACGGAATATGGGCGACCTGTGAAGAAAGTTTCTGGGGAGTCCCCGCACATCTTTATATTCAGAAAGCCGATCTGGGTCTTCCCGACCCGCGCGATCCAATCGTAGACCTATTCGCAGCACAGACTTCAGCGTTGGTTGCCACGGTGGTCTACTTGCTCGGGCCTGCGCTGGACAAAGTTTCGCCGCTGATACGAGATCGTGTTTACGTCGAATGTGAGCGCCGCATCTTCGATCCCCTTCTGAAGCAAAACTTTATGTGGATGGGCCTTCCGGGCGGAAAGTCGCGCCACGACCTTCCGTGGATCGAAGTCCCTGAAGGAGTCGTCCAACCAGTCAACAACTGGGACGCATGGATATGCTGGAACTGGTTGACAACCGTCCTATTCGTCGACCGCGATGACGCGCGCCGCAGCAAGAGTGTGCAGAAGATCTTTGTATGCCTCGACAAATTCATCAATAGCTACCCCGACGATGGTGGCTGCGAAGAAGGTCCCAGCTATTGGAATGTTGCTGCAGGCGCAATGTTCGACGCGCTCGAACTCCTGCACTCATCGACGAAAGGAGCGGTCGACATCTACCGCGAGCCGCTCATTACGGAGATGGCGCTTTACATGAACCGCGTCCATATCGCAGGCAATTACTACCTGAATCCGGGCGACGCTCCCCCTATAATTCATCTGGATGTCGACAAGATGTTCCGCTTCGGCACCCGCCTGAAGAATCCAGATCTGCTTGCACTCGCTGTCTCCAGCCTTCGGAGCGACTACGTCCCGAGTACCCTCCCCGCCATCTTCAATGAGAGAAATCTTCGGCAGCATCCGGCGGCCAAGGCTCGCTTGCTTCGCGATACGTGGCTCCCTGACTCTTGCGTCATGGCAGCGCGCCGCCAGGCTGAATCCACCGATGGCCTCTACCTCGCATGCATCGCGGCTGATAATGGCAAGAGCCATAGCCACAACGATACCGGCACCTTTTGGGTCTATTCCAATGGGTTTCCCATCTTTATTGACCTCGGGCAGGAGACTTACCAGAAGAAGAGTTTTGACGCTCATCGTTACGAGATCCCGTCTACACAGTCGTCGTTCCACAATCTCCCGTCAATTGGCGACGTCCAGCAAGGTGTAGGCCCGCAGTTCCGTGCGACCGATCTGGTCTATCATGCAGACGACCGCTCGGCCGAACTGAAGATGGAGCTTTCCCGCGCCTACTCTCAAGCCTCACAACTTAAGAGTTGGCAACGCTCCGTCCGTCTCAATCGCGAGAAGAACACCATCGACATCGAGGACAACTACCTCCTCGCCAAGGAAGTGTCTGGCATCACCCTTAATCTGATGACCGCATGTGAAGTTGTTCAAAGCTCTCGAGGCGAGTTGACACTCCTGAGCAAGCAGGGGGCCCCACCAACATTGTTGACGTTTGACGCGTCCATTCTGACGTCGAGTGTGGAGACCGTCAATCTTGCTAACGAAGAGTTGGAGGCGAACTGGGGCTCAATCGTTCACAGGATCCAACTCAAAGCATCAGGTCAAAACACCTCCGGTCGGCTGAAGATCGATATTTCCTCGCGCACCAAGATGTTGTGAGGAAACTGGGTCAAGCCAACTATCCTCGTCCGTTCGTGGCGATGGCGGACCGCCCATTAAAGTTCCGGGTATAAATCCTACCCCCTTACTTGTCTGGACTTTAGTTGCTAGAGCTTTTTGGCGTTTCGAGTGTCCCACACCCACACCTTTTGGAACAGCGTGGGAGGCTTCGGTGATGATTTGGAATCATCAATTGTTGCGAAATCGCGATTGCGCTCATCGACACGGGATTAGCAGCGGGAAGCGTTGTGCCCGAAAGTCGGCTTTGCGGTAAGTACGGGTTCGCCGGGCGTCTTTTCCGCAAATCCCGTTTTGCGGGAGTAATCTCTTGTATCTCAGTGGTCCACTACTTACGGAATTGTCTACCAGCGAGATAACATAGGCCATGTCCCGCCCTATCCTCTTCGTCGTCTTTTGGATCTCGTGCATCACTTCATTCTGTCAATCCACGACTATTGTGACCCCTAAGATCACAACATCTCCCAGTGCTGCAGAGGTTTTGCTCGCCAAAACCAAGGCGCTTTATGACACCCCGTTTCAGTCGGGCTTGATCAACTTCTCCTGTGCGATAGACTTCGACTTCACGCAGCATCTCAAGAGCAATTTTGGCGAGACTGCTCGAACGGACAGCCCTATTGCACAGCTTATAAAACCAATAAAATATCTAATTTTCGTTGACCACTCCGGCGCAACAGTCTCGGGGCAGTCAAGGCTTCCTGATTTCAGTCAACTACCAATTGCTGCTCAACTTGAGGAATCGAACCGCAACCTGATTCAAACGGGTCTTAGCAACTGGGTGCCGTACGCCTATGGGGAGGTCCTTCCCATCGCTCCAACCAGTTACCAGTTTGAGAAAACGGCAACCGGCTATAACCTCTCCATGAACGGTCAGGGTATCATAGGTACACTCACACTCGATCATGATCTTCATCTAGTCAGCGGCATTATCGATACCTCGCAGCATATAGAGATCACCACGAAGTTTGCGAGTGCACCAAACGGTCTGGTTTTATCTGAGTCTTCGACTAATACTGATCATGCTGGCGTAGCCCGCTTCACCTACACGTACCAAATGGTCGAGGGATTTCAGCTTCCTGAGCACGTTAGCCTGTCCTCGGAACAGAATAAGCTGACATTGAACTACACACTGACAGACTGCAAAGCCCAGCATGGAGTTGTGATCCACGTAGCTCCGCCGGTCAAATCCTAACAGGTAACTATGCAGTCGTTGACCTGCCCTTCCTCAAACCTCGCGTTCACGAGAAGCAGTGACGGATTAGTCCTGCAAAGACGGCTTTGCGGTAGAGTCGCCTGGGCGCTCCCAAGCTGCCACTTTACCGACACCCCGTATTGCGGGAAAGAGTTTTGGTAGGCTGTGTCTATGCAGGAGCCAAGCCCATCAGGATCAGCCATGCAGCCGACGCGGATGTCCGTTGGCGCACAGCCGATAGCATTTTTCGTCGCGAACGTAGTCGGAGCGGGTCTTTACGTGTTCGCGGCTTCGCGCGGTGGCTGGGCAATCGCCTTTGCGGTAGAGTCGCCCGGATGGTCCGCGCTGCCGGTCACTTTACCTGAAACCCCGTATCCCGGGAGGTTCGAAGGGGACGGCTAGTTCGCCGAAGGCATTTCGACTGAGTCGATAGTACCAGCACCCCACCAGAGAGCTTCGTCGCGGGATCGGCGAGGATCCCGGGCAACGCGGCATCCACATGATGACGTCCTTGAGGCAGTGTGATACCGCGCTCCAGAAGCAGTCCGCGAACCTGGTTCACCGCCGCAGTGCGGCGCATGACCCATCGTTCCCGCACCCGATGCAGCGACTGCAGGTCCAGTTGCTCGTCACTCTTCACCGGCACGAATCGCATCCTCGGTCGCCCCACTGCTTCAGCAATTGCTTCCGCATCAATGTAGTCGTTCTTGTTCGTCTTCACGTACGGCTTAACATACTGCGCAGGATGAGCCTCACTTCGTGGCCTTGCTCACGCAAAGCTCGCCCCAGGAAATGGGAACCACCGCACGCTTCCATGCCGATCAACTCCACCTTCAGGTTCGCCGTGAAGTGCAATAACTGAGTCCGCGTGAACCGCTTCCTCACCACGATCTCACCGCGTTGGTTCATGCCTACCACATGAAACGTCGTCTTCCCTAAGTCGATACCCAGCGTAAATAGTCCATGGCAGTCCTCCTTCGTCCCTTATAACCCAGCCACCGGCTGGGTAAAAGCGGCGGACCATCCCATTAAAGTGGCCCTGGGCGGCTCCCACGCCGCCACTTTACCGACAACCCGGATTACGTGCACCACGACTGAGCGTTTATTTACATCGAAGCTAGACAGCTTCCGGATGGCCGACACTCGGCAGTCGCCTGATCCGCCGGTGTGGAAGTGTACTGGACAGCGGAGCTGCCGGAAGCCCCGTTCCCCGATCACGGATGGTCTAGGCTATTGGAGGCTGGAACAGCCGTGGCAAAAACTCGTGGAGCGAATGGCGCCACACCTTCCATTCATGTACGCCGGGCGTGCTGTACCATTCATGCCGGATTTTGTATCTGGTGAGAGCATCCGCTAAATTGAGTTGGCCCGGATAGCGCGGGTCCTGGCTGCCGCAACTGAGAAAGAGCAGCCTGAGTCTCCTGTTGTTACTGGGGACATCTTCAATCAGTGCGGGCATGTATTTCTCGATCCTGAAGTCAGCGTCGCTGACCAGACCCGAGCTGAACTCGCCAACCCAGGCGAACCGATCCAGATTCTGGAGACCAATGGTGAAGGCTTGCCCGCCACCCATGGAGAGCCCCGCAATTGCGCGGTCGTCACGCCCGGTGAGCGTGCGGTAATCCTTGTCCACCAGCGGAATTACATCGTCGAGCAATTCTCTCCCGAGTAACGCGATTCCTTCGGGGGTGCCGCCTCCGAACGAATTGCTTTCGCCGTACGGCATCACAATAATCATCGGGACAGTTTTACCTTCGGCGATCAGGTTTTCAAGAATCACGCCCGCCCGCCCTTCAATGGTCCAGGCCGCTTCGTCATCACCATTTCCGTGTCGTAGATAAAGAACCGGAAATCTGCGCGACGGCTCACGATCATACTGGGGCGGAAGGTACACGTAGAGATCTCGTTGCTTCTTGTCAGGCGTGGACGTCACGCTCCAAATACCGTTGGCATCCTTCACCATCGCGTGATCTCCGTCCAACGATTACCTCACGTCAGGCGCACTGGCGGCAGCGACACGGAATGTGACTGTGCGGTCCGCGTGAAGCTCCGGAGAAATAATGTCTACGGGACCGCTGGTAGGGACATGATAAGTATTGGCCGGTCGCAGCGGAGCGACATTTTGAGCCACCAGCAAACTCGAAGCGAAAACACCCAAGCTGATCCTGCGCATGAATAGCAGCCAGCGAACATTGGTCATGTTCCTCAGTGTCCTAATATACGACCGTAAAGCACATGTCTCCTGTATCACGGGCTATCCGGAAGTGATCCCGTTGCACCCGAAAAGTCTGGCGGGCTCAACCGGTCGATGCAACACTGGCTTGCAGTTTACTCGCCGGCGTTTGAAATCCCAAGGTCTCTCGCGGGCGTTGATTGAGGCGCAGCGCGATCTTGTTGAGATGAGCTTGAGAGTAGACAGACAAGTCCGTTTTCTTAGGAAAGTATTGTATGGCTGAAAGTACACTATCCCAGCAACGAGAGCATGCGTGTGTCCCACGAAACCATCTACCGCAGCTAATTCATCCAAGCCCGTGGAGTGCTAAAAAAGGAGCTGGTTCAGCACCTCGTTCTCCTGGTCCTTCCCTCTCCAGAACGCCATCGTTGCTTATCGGCAATGCCGGACAGGAAGCCGTGTGGGCGCAGATCGGGATTTGCCCGGCCGCAACCGACGTAAGCGTGACGCGCGTGCTGAGGCAGCAGCATTTTCTGACTGACGTTTTGATTGGCGCTGCCGGCGGATGGCTGATTGGTCATTACGTGTTCCGGGCCCACCATCATCGGGAGATTGCACAACCCAGCCACTAAGTGTCATATGGCCGCCTTCAGATTTTCTTAACAAGGAAACCCTATGATCACTCCATCATGTTGAAAGAGCTATGCATTTCGATACTGTGCCTTTTGGGATTAGGGAGCGTGGCAGCAGCGCAGAAGACTCTTTCCGTTCGCGGATCCGTTGTTGATCCAGCGGGTGCCGCTGTCGCTGGGGCATCTGTTTGGGTTGAAACACCCAATGGAGCGGTTGTTGCCAGGACTCAAACTGACGCGAAGGGCTACTTTGCTCTCCCGAACCTCACTTCCGGAACATTCTCAGTTGTCGTTCCCGCCTACTCGGGCTTTGCGCAGAGGGTTGCACCGCTCCGCCTCACTGTGGATGTAACGGGCCTTTCGCTGAAACTCGCCAGCGAAATCGTTAAGCAATCGGTGACTATCGATTCCGACCAGGCTCTGTCTACCGATTCCTCTGCCAATCGCGATTCGGTCACGGTCTCCGGCGATGCCCTACGCAAGGTCCCCGCCTTCGATCTCGATTACGTGAACTCGCTTTCATCCTTCCTCGACGCATCCTCTGGATCTTCTGGAGGCGTCACTCTAATCGTTGATGGCATCGAGATGAAGAGTGCCGGCGTCTCACCGTCTGCCATTCAGGAAGTCCGCATCAACAACGATCCGTACTCAGCTGAGTTCAGCCGCCCGGGGCGGGGTCGCATCGAGATCACCACCAAGCCTGGATCGCCTCAATATCATGGTGAGTTCAACTTCCTCATCCGCGATGCAATCTTCAACGCAAAAAACTACTTTGCAGTTACCCGCCCGCCAGAGACGCGCCGCCTCTTTGAAGGCCACTTCACTGGCCCCGTTGGTCGTGACAAGCGCACCAATTTCATCGCGTCAGGAGAATTCGGCCAGCGCAATACAGCGGCCATCGTCGACGCTATCGAACTCGGCGGACCCGTAAACCTGAGCGTTGCCACACCGCAGACAAACTCACAAGCCTCTCTCCGCGTCACCCACGACTTCTCCTCCGCCCATCGTCTCCAGGTCGGCTACAACTACGAAGCAGACAGCAGCAACAACTCAGGAGTAGGCGGCATCGTCCTTCCGGAGGCCGGTACGAATAATAGTTCTCGCGAAGATGATCTCATCTTCAATGACCGGATCATCGTGTCACCCAGCCTCATCAACCAGTTACTCGTCACATTCGAAAAAGACGAGGATGTAACGAACAGCGTGACCAACGCGCGCGCTATCCAGGTCAACGGATTCTTCGTAGGTGGCGGCGCGCAGGCCGACAGCTCCCGCACAGAAAACACAATTCATGTGAACGAAGTCGTTACCTGGAGCCATGGTCGACACTACATCCGTTTCGGCGTCCAACTCCCCCAATTCAGCAGGCGGGCCGTAGACGACCATACCAATCGCTTGGGTACACTGCTCTACTCCTCGCTCGCAAACTACCCTGCTAATCTTGCCACGAGTCTCGGCACGCCGTACGCTTACACTGCCCAGCAAGGCATCGGCCGCGGCCTCTATTGGGCCAATGAAACCGGCACCTTCTTCCAGGATCAGATTAAGCTCAACCCTAGGCTGCAGGTCACGCTTGGACTCCGCTACGATTGGGTCACTTACCTGAGCGACAACAACAACTTCTCCCCGCGTTTCTCGCTAGCCTATGCCCCGGGCAAGGGAAGGACCGTCCTCCGCCTCGGGTCGGGAGTGTTTTATGACCGCACCGGAGGCGACTTTCCGGCCACATTTAAACTCCACAATGGCCTCGTGCTCGACTCCGTCCTACTTCAGAATCCAACTTCCCAACAGCTAGCCTCTGGCACTTTCTCTGCGGTCCCCTCTAACGTGGTCCGAGAGGAGCACAATCTCCGCGCCCCGTATACCATCCAGTCCAGCTTTGGGATCGAACGCCAATTGAACAAGAAACTCACCATCACTGCGGCTTATCGCAATTCCGTGCAGGTGAAGAGTTTCCGTTCCCGCGATGCCAATGCGCCTATTCTTCCGACGAACCCTATCCTCTCAAGTGACTACCCGCGCCCCAATCCCGCCTTCGGCCAGATCCAGCAAATCGAATCCGGCGGTCGCATGTACCTCAACGGTCTCGATCTCTCGTTGCGCGGGCCAGTGGGCCGGTGGTTCTCGGGCCAGATCCAGTACACTCTCGCGCGCAGTGAAACCAACGTCGGCGGCATTAGCCGCTTCCCCCAGGACCAATACCACCCGAACGCTGAGTGGGGTCGCGCCAACTCGGACCGGCTGCACACCTTCAACGTAATCGGAAATATCTATCCAGATCACTGGCTTTCCCTCGGCGTCAATGCCAGCCTCCTTTCCGGCCTGCCCTATACCGAGACCACCGGCACCGACGACTTCCACACAGGCCTCGGCAACGCTCGTCCACTTGCCGTTGGCCGCAACACTCTCCAATCCAAGGGAAGTGTCGGCCTCGATCTCCAGTGGGAGCATGAATTCAATCTCACCAAAGCGAAGGACGAAGATGCCAAAGTCATCTCCACCGGCGTGTCTGCCTTCAACGTCCTCAACCACACGAACTACTCCGGCTACATCGGCTCCTTGGCTTCAACGCGTTTCATGCAGCCCACGTCAGCCCAGGCCGGCCGCCAGATACAGTTCGCGATCGGCTACCGCTTCTAAGAAGCGGATACTCGCGCCGAACTTATGAACCGCGGTCAGTCCGCTGCGGAGACCCCCAACACCTACCTGGCTGGGACCCGTGCGGTGGCACCACTCGACTGGCGTCAAAGGCGATGCATCCGTGATCAGCAGGCGCGGAACAAATACCTGCGCCAATCCCGGAATGTTAGAGCCGTGCCGTCAACTGAGTCCGATCTGCGACTGGTCAACTTGCCGCCGGCATCAGGCGAGTCAAGGGCGTAAAGCAACTGGGCTTTCGGCGCGGGTAACTGGCTCAATCGCGACAGGCTCGGCTGCTACTTGAGAAGGCAAACGGGGAAGACTTACGCAGCATTCGAGACGTCGCGATGATTGCGATTCTTCTTGGCTGTGGTCTGCGCAGAGCCGAGTTGTCGGGCCTGCGAAAGGAAAACATCCAGGTCCGACAAGGACACTGGGCCATCGTAGACCTTGTGGGCAATGGCAATCATGTCCGAACAGTTCCCATGCCGATCTGGGTAAAGGGTGCCGTGGACAGTGGTTGACAGCGGCATCGGTCACGACGCGGCGAGTGTTCAGGGCAGTGATCCGCCTCGCCACCCACCATCCTGGCCCCGGAGCCGAATATCAAGTCCTCGACTACTCGCGACGTACTGTCGCACGCGTCGAAACATCGATTCCTCCGCAGGACAACCGTTCTGCGGAAGACACCGGGATGCAGGGGACGCTGGTTCCTCGTGCGAGGCGCGACGGTTGGACCTTTCCCCTTATCGCCGGTGAAACCGCTTCCCCCGCGACCGTCACCCCAACCTGGCGCTGGACCTTCTCCAAATCGCTTCCATCGCCGAGTAGCACTTGCCCCTTTTCCGCTTGCTTGCAGAGTCCGCCCATCATCGAACTGTCCCACTTCAAGTTCGCCGAGCGACTCACACAGGCACATCGAGATACTGCTGACGCACAGAATTCATGTGCGATTCAACCGCCGCCAACATTGCGGGACTAGTTCCTTATAGCGGGTGTTCGTTATCCCAGGCGCGCGCACGGCCTGTAACCGATTCGGCAAGCAGCCACTCACAGAGGTCCGTCGCGAAGCAGGTGCTCAACGTCAAGTGCATTGAAGAGCCGGTTCGCACCAGCAAGAACAATATGACAACCTGGAAGCCCCCATTCGAAGTGGAAGAAGGTTTTGAGGGGAGTCTGAAGGAAATCATCCGGCGAGCCGACCTAGTTCGTGCTCCCTGGAATGCAACTCCGCTGCCCACCGGCTCGGCGCGCTACGGGACCACGGAAGAACTCTTCGGCCGGCTCCAGCAAGCAATTGCCGGGCTGGCGTGTCTCCCTGAACAGACAAGTGCTCTCCTGACCTACTGGACTATCTCAACCTGGTTTCCCGACGGACTGTCTCTCGCGTCTGGGCTATCGATCGTCGCACCAGAGTTTGAAGGCGACCTGGTACTGCGCACGCTGAGGAACTTTTGCCGCTTCCCGATGATACTGACGCGGGCCGACACCACGAGCCTCTCAAGGGCGAACTTGCATACGACTCCCACCCTGCTGTTCTACGATCCGAACATCTCCAAACAAATGGTAGCTACCCTGGGCTGCAGTTCGGCACGCGGCTATATGATCAACGTCGGTTCCGGATACAAGGACTTCTATGGCCCAAAAGCAGTCTATCTCGGAGAGGGAGTCTCTGTTGACCGGATACCACACAGCAGTCTGCAGGTGAGACTGCAGCCAACCGCGCCCGCGCCCGCAACACTACATTCGTTAAAGCCGACTAGAGCAGTGGTCGAGGACCTGCAAAATCAGCTGCAGCGGTACCGTACCAAGAATCTCGTCCGCGTGTACAACTCCGTGTTCGATGCCTCTCTCCTTACGTCCGACACGCGCGCGATCGCGATCGCGAACGCGCTCGGCGCCTGCGTGATCGACTCGCCTGGGCTTCAATTGCAACTTATCTCATTGCTCACGCCGGTTGAGAGTCAGCGACAAACAGAACGCTCGACCAGCCTCGAAGCCGTCACGCTCGAAGCAACTCTCAACCTGGCGCACGCGGGCAAGGCACTAATGCTCGTTCACGAAATCGCGACCGAGGTCAATCGCATCGCGCAGGCACGCGGAGAACGCCTGAATCACAGCGCCGAGACGATCGGGCACCGCCTGAAGAAGGTCGGGCTCTCCACGCGCCGGCTCGGCAAAGCAGGTAGGGGGTTGGCTATGGACCTGGCCACCATCGCTCGTGTCCATGAACTTGCCGCCGTATATTGCGGTGTAGGTTTAGAACAGGATGAAAATAACCTGCACTGCCCGCTGTGCACTCAAAATAAATGACTTATGTAGGTGATGCAGGTTATTCATGATTTTTCGGCCGGAGCATCAAATAAACAGTAGGCTCTGGCCGAATCCACCTCAAGTCCCTAAGAATGAGCGCTTTCATTTTATGAGGTAGCAACTTTCACCTTATGGGGTACAACTTTCACGTTATGCGTCAACCCACAACAGATGTGGGTCTACGCATAAGGCTGAAGTTGGCAGGTCGAGTTTTCAATGACTTACGCCATCTCGTACCCCATAAGACTGAAGTTTAATACCCCATAAACCTGAAGTTCCACCGGGTATTTACGCATAAGGCTGAAGTTCCACCAAACCGCTCGGCGGATTGGGATTTGGGGCACTGCCCGGAGCCTCAGTCCCTACACCGCAAACTTCCGTGTGAGGGGAAAGATCTGCATGCGTTCCGCCACGCGTTCTTTTGCGTGAGGGTCCATCACCAGATCCCCTTTGATCTTCGGCCAGACCTGCCTGATTCGCTCGGCAGTTTCGAGAGCCACGTCGGAGATAACCCGATGAGGGACCAGGATCTTCTCAGCAAACCGGCGTAAAGCGGTTCATCAAAGTTCCGTACGTCTTTCTCTTTTGCAACCAAAGACAGGGCTGTGGTGAAGTCATCGATATACGCGATGGTCGACACCAGATCGTAGGCTGGCGATAACTTCGGAGTCCGGCCGT
>JALYIG010000236.1 GCA_030775885.1 Acidobacteriota bacterium
CGTTGAAACGGTAGTCCAGGGTTCCGCCAAATCCATCGCGATCACGGAAGTAGCGGTAGTCGCGCAGATCGTAGGTACCCTGCAGCGCCGGTCCAGGCTCCAGATCATTGATCCCTTCGCCGCTAAAGTCGTAGGAGCCGCTGATCAGGATGCCCAATTTCTTGTCGGTCAAAAAACGCTTACCCAGCGTGCCATCAAACTGATACTTGGGCCTGCCGTCGACGATTGGAACGTAGCCGCCAGTCGACTCCAGATAGATCGTAGGCTTGTCCTCCGCGCTCTTGGTGCGCAGATCAACCGATCCGCCTATACCGTCGCCTTCCATATTCGCCTGCAGTGTCTTGTTGATCTGCACCGAATCCACGAGGTCGGCCGGGATCAGATCCAGCTTGATCTGGCGCACCGTTTCCGGCGACGCCATGCTGATGCCGTCGAGCGTAGTGTGGGTCAGTCGAGGCTCGGTACCACGCACCTTCACGTACTTGCCCTCGCCTTCGTCGCGCTCCAGAGTCACCCCCGCCAGACGTCCGATCGCATCCGCAACGTTCGCGTTCGGCAAGCTCGTGATCACCTCCGCCGGAAGCACATTGATGATGTTGTCCGCATTCAACGTGCGGCTGTTCGCTTCCAGCTCTCCGCCCTCACGATCAGCGTAGACATGCACATCCTGCCTGTTTGCGGCAACCGACAGAGAGGCGGCAAGATGCGAAGGCTGGCCGCCTGTGACGTTCACTTTCTGCACAAACGGCGCAAAGCCCGCATACGTGACTGTCACCGTATATTCACGAGCTGCCAGACCCGTCATCGCAAACTGTCCTGTCTGATCGGAAAGAGCAGAGGCACCATCGGGATCCAGCGACACCTTCGCCCCTTGTAGGACTCCACCCTGACTATCAACGACTGTTCCTATCAGGGTGCCTCGGCCTGTTTGACTCAAGGCCGGCAGCCCTGCGCAGACGACAAGAAGCGCAACAGCTCCCAAACTTCGTATGAAATTCACAATGACTCCTTCAAATCAATATGGAAAGTTAATGGATCAAACCTTAAGAACTCGAATCGCCCAGATGCTCATCGAGCGCGCAAGATGCGAGCCATAGAGTAGCCATGGGGACATCTCAAAGGTTAAGAGGCCTTCATGAATGTTGTGTGCCAAGGGCGTTACAGGACAAAGAATCGATAGGGCGTGGTGATCCTCAAATACACTGGCAAGATACCGAGATGGACTAATTTATCGGGAATTCACCACACGCTAAGCCATGCATAAGCCAAGAGAATCCAGCTTTTGAGGCAACGAAACTCCATCCCCTTTTGTCTTCATCGGGGCCTCTCAACAACGAAACTTCTCGCGGCTTCAAGGACGCCTACGGGAGACTCTCTTCCTCTAACTCCATCCGCCCCGCGTCTCCTTGCCTGACCCGCTTCGGAAATTTCTTCCTGCGGATCACCCGCGCCACCAGCGCAATGCCCATCGGCACATACGCTGTGTACGGCATCCGCAGGTAGAAAGACCCAAGCCCTGCCGACACCATCACCGCACACATAGCGTAAAGCCGGAATCGCATATAGCGGAACTCCGGTCCGGAACGGATGTGGCCCTTGATTCTTGCGAGCTCAAGCTTGGCCGTTAGCGCCGCCCCAATTACAAACTGATTCCCGAAATACAGCACGAACGCCAGCCGCTCATCCAGGTGGTGCCCCCACAGCGAGGTGGAAAACGGCAGCATCGTCACAAATGCAAGGAATACGAACGTCAAAAAGATATTGACGTCCGTCACGTCTGACACCAGTTCAAACACCCTTCGCTGCAGGTTCCAGTAGACTGCACTGATCCCAAACGTCACCGCAAAGCTGATCCACTCATTGCTATCCGCCCGCAATGCGTGGCCAAGCCCTCCGGCCGCGATATCGGTCGGCACCTTAATGTCCAAAATCAGCAAAGTCATTACGATCGCGAATACGCCATCGCTCAAGGCTTCCAAACGGTGTTTGCTGGCCATAGATATTCATCTTGGCTGCATTCGCCGTCTCAGGCAAGCAAATCCGCTTCTCCGGCAAGAGTAAGCCGGCGTCCGCCCAAACAAATCTTCGCCCTTGGATCCTTCGCAGCCAGGCAAGGCATTTTTATTGGATAATACTTAGATGCCCAGACCCTGCTTCCTCGTCGTTGACCGCGAGTTCTCTGCGAATATCTCGACCCGCAAGCTCATCATCGAAACCGCGAAGTTTAACGTCATCACCGCTTATAGCGGACGCGAAAGCCTGGAAACAGCCGAGCGCTTTCCCGCCATTGATGGAGTCGTCCTCGATGCCGGACTGCGCGACATGCCAGCGGACGACGTCGTCAACACGTTGAAGAAGCGTTATCCTAAGCTCCCCATCATCGTCATCTGCGCTCCCGGCGCCGACGATTGTCCCGCAGCCGACTACCACCTCGAGTTCTTCGACCCTGCCACTCTGCTTGAACTTCTGCAAAAGCTCCGTCCTGAAGAAACCAGAGCCATCCAGGAGCGCAACCAGGCTCTCAGCAAAGAGGAAGAAAATTAGCCCGGCGCGACATCAGATCCGCCCCGCCGCACGCAACTTCAATATCTCCGCATCCGTAAACACTCGCGACCGGATCAGGAACCGCACGCCCTCCGAGTTATCCAGCGAGAACATTCCGCCGCGTCCTGGCACGACATCCAGAATTAACTGGGTATGCTTCCAGTATTCAAACTGCGGCTTGCTCATGTAGAACGGATAGCCCGGCGCGCCTGACGAGTCGCCGCCGCCGATCGTCGCCAACAGAATATCGCTGTCGCCCACCATGAACTCGCCCAGCGGATAGCACATCGGCGAGCTTCCATCGCAGCACCCGCCCGACTGGTGAAACATCAGCGCCCCGTGCTTCTCGCGCAACGTCTCCATCAGCGCCACCGCCGCGGGAGTCGTTAAAACCTGCTGCGGCAGAGAACTCATCTCCGCCGCAGCAGTCGCATCAACTTTAGCCGTCTCAGTTACGCTCATGGTCTAGAAAAACCCCATGGCGTTCGGGCTGAAGCTGACAAGCACGTTCTTTGTCTGTTGGTAGTGGTCTAGCATCATCTTGTGCGTCTCGCGTCCTACGCCCGACTGTTTGTATCCGCCAAACGCCGCGCCCGCCGGATACAGGTGATAGCAGTTGGTCCACACGCGTCCAGCCTGGATGCCATGGCCGAACTTGTACGCGCGATTCATATCCCGCGTCCAAACCCCCGCTCCCAGCCCGTACAGCGTATCGTTTGCAATCTCCAGCGCCTCGTCGTCGTTCTTGAAGGTCGTCACCGACACCACCGGTCCGAAGATCTCTTCCTGGAAGACGCGCATCTTGTTGTGGCCTTTGAAGACGGTCGGCTCAATGTAGAAACCGCCCTTCAAATCGCCGTCCATCTTCTTCTGCTTGCCGCCGATCAGCACATCCGCGCCTTCCTGTTTGCCGATGTCGAGATACGACAGAATTTTCTCCATCTGCTCGCTCGAAGCCTGCGCGCCAAGCATTGTCGACGGATCCAGTGGATTGCCCTGCTTGATCGCCGCAACCCGCTTCAGCGCCCGCTCCATGAAGCGGTCGTAAATCGACTCCTGGATCAGCGCGCGCGACGGACACGTACACACCTCTCCCTGGTTCAGCGCAAATAGCGTGAATCCTTCCAGCGCTTTGTCGAAGAATGCATCGTCCTCGCGCAGCACATCTTCGCAGAAGATGTTCGCCGACTTGCCGCCCAACTCCAGCGTCACCGGGATGATGTTCTGTGACGCGTACTGCATGATCAAGCGCCCAGTCGTGGTCTCGCCCGTGAACGCGATCTTGTTGATGCGCGGGCTCGACGCCAGCGGTTTGCCCGCTTCAAGTCCAAAGCCATTGACGATGTTCAGCACGCCCGGGGGCAGAATGTCCTCAATCAGCTCCATCAGGCACAGGATCGACATTGGCGTCTGCTCGGCCGGCTTCAGCACCACGCAGTTGCCCGCGGCCAGCGCCGGCGCCAGCTTCCACGCCGCCATCAGAATCGGGAAGTTCCACGGAATGATCAATCCCACCACACCCAGCGGCTCGTGGTAGTGATACGCCACCGTCTCCGAGTCGATCTGCCCGATCGATCCCTCCTGCGCGCGCACTACGCCAGCGAAGTAGCGGAAATGATCCACCGCCAGCGGCAAATCCGCGGCCATCGTCTCGCGGATCGGCTTGCCGTTGTCCCACGTCTCGATCGTCGCCAGCATCTCGAGGTTGTCCTCGATCCGCTGCGCAATCCGTTCCAGCAACCTTCCACGTTCGGCGCCGGAAGTCTTGCCCCACGCGCCTTTGGCCGCGTGCGCTGCGTCGAGCGACTTATCCACGTCGGCGGCCTTCGATCGCGCAATCTGGCACAGCACCTGACCGGTTACCGGCGTGATGTTGTCGAAGTATTCGCCAGCGGCAGGAGGAGCCCACTTTCCGCCAATGTAGTTGTCATACCGCTTTTTGAGCGAGACCGGGAAGCCATAAGTACCCGGCTGAACTGCGAGGACAGTAGTCGACATGGATGAATTCTCCTTGAAGTTGAAATGAGCGGCGAGCCTCGGCGCGCCGCTCAATCCTGTAAGGCGGGAATTGTAGCCCAACCGCACAACTCGTGTCTCACCCTCATCCCAACATCGTCCACAAACCGCGAAAGTCCAGAAGAATCAGAGAAATCGGATGCCCGTCAGCCGCTCGCACTCGCTCCACAATCGTGCCGCAGCTTCCCGGTCGAGCGCCTGCGGAGCCACCTCGGCCTCACCCACATCTCCCCCACGCATTTCCAGCAAGCCTTGCGGCCCGTAGTATCCGCCGTCGACCACTTGGGGACTGGTAGCCGCAAACAACGTTGGCAGCGCTCCCTGCGCCTCCGAGTTCAACAACATTTGAATCGCGAAGCCGGCGCCCCGCCGCATCATTCGCTCTAAAGGGTCGAACTTCCCTGCCACAAATAAATTCGTCTTTGCCACACCCGGATGCGCAGCCACACTCATGATCCCCTTGGCCGGCGGCCCCGCATCGCGCAGTCTGCGAGCTAGCTCAAATGAAAACATCAGGTTGGCCAGCTTCGATTGGCCATACGATCCCGTTGGGCTGTAGCTTTTCTCCGATTGCAGATCGTCGAAGTTCAGCTTCGCGCGCTTGTGCGCAATCGACGCGATCGTCACCACACGAGGCTTCTCCGAAGGACTCTGCACCGTCAACACCAGCGCTGGATACAGTAACGCGGTCAAAGCAAAGTGTCCCAGAACATTCGTGCCGAACTGCAATTCGAAGCCGTCCGATGTCTCCATCCGCCGCTTCGGCGCATACACTCCCGCATTGTTGATCAGCAGATCGAGCTGCACGTTGCTGGCAACCTCGGCCTCCGCGAAGGCGCGGATCGAGGCCAGCGATGCAAGGTCCAGCCGCACCACCTCCGCACTCCCATCGGGGACCCTTCGACGCAGACGCACCAGCGCCGCCTTGCCTTTGGACTCGTCGCGGCACCCCAGCAGCACATGCGCGCCTTTGCCCGCCATCACCAGCGCAGTTTCAAATCCAATGCCGCTGTTCGCGCCAGTGATCAGGACACGCCGACCCACCTGCCAGGAAACGCTCCCAACGCTCCAACGCTTACTCACTTCGGACTTGCCCATGCGCCCCTGCCGTTTTGGTGGTTTCCGTGCGTCCGCTGAGATTCAGAAACGCCGCACGTCTTTGTAGAAGATACAGTACGTCTCCAACCACCACGCAGCGAGAAACAGCACGACCATTGCAGAGGCCGCCCAGCAGAACACCTGCACCGGAAGCGTTTGCGTCATAGGCTCAACCTCGCCTCCCACGTGTTCGCGAAACAGCATTCCGCTGGCAACACAAATGCCCCCCGCCAGCGCCAGCAGGACCGTCGAATCCCAGAGCTTTTGCTCTAGCCCGCTCGCCGGCAGCAAAAAAGCAGTATTGAATACCGCGGACAGCGAAAGCAAACAAAGCAGCAACGCGATCGGCCTGACGACTTCCAGCAGCATGTACCAACCTCGTCCGCGCCCTGATTTTACCGCCTTTCCAATCCTAAACTCCATCCCTTCAACATCATTGCCGGACTACCTTTGCCGCCCGCATGGCATCTGACAAAGTGGCGCTGTTTCAGGTGTTAATAGGGCCTTACGCGCGTGTGTAAGTGCGATTAATGCAGCCTGTGAAATCGGACCGCAAGGAGACCAAGATCATGATTTATCGCAACCGTTTTCCCGTGCCATTCTCGACGCGTAAGCAAATTTATAGCGCAACCGCAGGCCGTCGCTTCCTCGTGCATTCACTCACCGCCGCTGCCATCGCTAGCGTACTCGTCACAGGCATCCCCGCAATCAACGCGCAGGAACCGAATCCCATGAATCAGGCACCCTCCGGGAGCGCTCCGAACCCCATCAGCAAGCAGGATGGCATCTATATCTATCGCGTGAAAGTCGTTCAGCGCAACTTGGACTGCGTCAACTATCTGCATCGCAGCGGCTCCACGACAATCGGATTCCAGGGAACTCCGCTGCTTCAGGGCGCCAAAGGCGAAGCCAAGGTTACCAGCGAGCGCGGCGGCATCACCATCGATGCCCATTTCGAGGGTCTCACCCCAGCTAACGGTTTCGGCAAAGAGTACCTCACCTACGTCCTGTGGGGCATCTCGTCCGAAGGCCGCGCGCAGAATCTCGGCGAAGTCCTCCCCGCAGGCACAAAGAACAACATTCACGTCACCACCGCGCTGCAATCCTTCGGTATGATCGTCACTGCCGAGCCCTACTTCTCCGTCTCCCAGCCCAGCGATATCGTCGTGTTGCAGAACGTCATTCAGAATGACAAGACCGTTGGCGTCTTGGAGAAGGTGTCCGCCAACTACTATCTGCTGCCCCGCGGAACATATGCTGAGACAGAAGGATCGCACAGCGTAGCAAATCCCATTACGCGCAACGAGCACTCGCCGCTTGAACTCTACCAGGCCGATAACGCAATCCGCATTGCGCAGCAAGCAGGCGCGGAGAAGTACGCTCCCGAGATCATGCAAAGGGCGGAACTCGATCTGCGCAACGCCTCTGACATGGACGGCAACAAACACCGCGACGTGAAGATGGAAATTACCAATGCTCGCGAGGCCGTGCAGCGCGCCGAAGACGCTCGCATCACAACTCTTCGGAAGCAGGCCGCAGAGCGTGAACTTGCGGAGATAGACGCAAAGAATAAGGCTCAGCAGGAGGCTGCCCAGTCTCAACAACAGGCCGCCCAGTCTCAGATTGAAGCCCAGCGCGCGCAGTTGCAGGCACAGCAGTCGCAGCTCCAGGCCGAACAGGCGCAAGCAGCCAAGGCCGCGGCCGATGCAGCTCGCGCCCAGGCTGAAGCCGAAGCGGCGGAGGCCCGGGCCAAGGCCGCCGAAGCAAACAAGAGCGCTCAAAGCGCAGAAGCCGTCCGCGAGAAGCTGCGTCAGCAGCTAAACAGCGTACTGCAGACCAGTGAAACAGCTCGCGGACTCATCGTTAATATGTCCGACGTGCTCTTCGACACCGGTAAGTACACCCTGAAACCGACCACGCAGATCAGCCTCGCCAAGGTCGCCGGAATCCTCCAAGCCTACCCCGGCCTCAAGGTCCAGGTGGAGGGCTTTACTGACTCCGTTGGATCCGACGAATTGAACCAGAAGCTCTCGGAGAATCGCGCCGGAGCGGTCAAGGATTTCCTGATCTCACAAGGCGTCTCGTCCGGAAACATCACGTCGCAGGGCTTCGGCAAGAACAATCCAGTGGCCGACAACGGAACCTCCAGCGGTCGGGCCCAGAACCGCAGAGTCAACATGGTTGTCTCGGGCGACGCGATCGGAGTCACCGAAAGCCAGACCACGACAGTTACTCCGGCTCCGCCAGCCCAGTAGTAGCCTTCACGTTATACAACAGCGAGATTGGCCGCGAAAGCGGCCATTTCTCTTTTTGGATATATAAACGTAAGGTATGAAATCCCTCAAAGATAAAGTCGTCTTCATCACTGGCGCGAGCTCTGGTATCGGCCGCGCAACAGCATTCGAATTCGCCCGTGCGGGGGCTCGCCTCCTGCTCTGCGCGCGCCGGCTCGAACTCCTCTTCGAACTGGAAGCAGAGTTGCTCAAGGCTGGTGCCGCGGCCGTGCTGCTCTTCCGCCTCGATGTGCGCGACCGCGAGGCCGTCGAGAGCACCATCGCAGACCTGCCGCCCGAATGGACCAACATTGAAATCCTCGTCAACAATGCAGGCCTCAGCCGCGGTCTGGCCAAACTACACGAAGACGATCCTGAAAACTGGGAAGAGATGATCGACACCAATATCAAGGGTCTGCTCTACGTTACGCGGTCGGTAGTTCCCGGCATGGTCGCACGCAATGCAGGCCACGTCATCAGCCTCGGCTCGGTGGCTGGCTACATCACGTATGCCAACGGAGCCGTCTACTGCGCCAGTAAGGCCGCGGAAAAGGCCATCAGCGAGGGCCTAAAGATCGATCTCATGGGCACCGCGGTTCGCATCACTTCAGTCGATCCCGGCATGGTTGAGACGGACTTTAGCCGCATCCGCTTCCGCGGCGACCAGGGTCGAGCCGCCAAGGTCTATCAAAACATCACGCCGCTAACGCCCGAAGACATCGCCGATGCCATCTTCTGGGCAGCCACCCGCCCCGACCACGTCAACATCCACAACATCCTGATCACCACCATCGATCAGGCGAACTCCACCGTATTCCACCGCCACTAGCCGCTTGAAACCACACGCAACGCTAGACGTGGATCGACCAGCCTAGTTCCGCCAGCTTTTCCTCAATGTCCGCCAGCGCATTGGCCAGAGCCGTGCGCCGGTGAGGGCTTGAAGTTCGCTCTGACAACACCCGCTCTCGCTGAAGTTCCAGCGACTGGCGCCGCCGAGTCCGGTCGCCCTCTTCCAAATGCGCGTTCGCCGCATTCGCCTTAGCGGTGGTAGTCCTAGCTGCTTCTGCCTGCTGCTCTCCCACGGATTTGCTCTCCCATCCACGTGACATACTCCTATTTTACGCCAGGCACCCTATTTTGCACTTGGAGCGACAGTACGCATCACATTCAAACCCTTTTCCCGGTGCATCAAACGTTGCAGAGGAGCCCCTCACTTAGCTCTGGTACATCACGCGCTCCCATGCCTATAATCTGTCTCACACGCACTCAGTCAAAATAAGAAACGCAGGGATAAGTTTGACTTCCATTGTTCAGGTCCAAGGTCTTCGTAAGGTCTACGAGGGCAAGAACCGTGTTGTCGCTGTAGATGGAATCGAGCTCGGCGTTCGCGAGGGAGAGCTCTACGGTCTGCTCGGCCCAAACGGCGCCGGCAAAACCACGACCATCAGCATCTGCACCACGCGTGTCCTTCCCACTTCCGGCTCAGTTCACATCGCTGGCATTGATGTCGTCGCCGCGCCCGCACTGGCCCGCTGTTACATGGGGGTCGTGCCCCAGTTCAACACCTTGGACCGCGCCTGCACCATCTACGAGAACATACACTTCCACTGCCTCTATTTCGGCTTCTCCCGTGCCGATGCAAAGCAGCGAACCAGTCAGTTGCTGGAGCAGTTCCACCTCACGGAGCGCGCCACCTCTTACCCCGCGCAGCTCTCCGGCGGCCTCGCCCAGCGCGTACAAATCGCCCGCGCCATCGCCCACCGCCCCAAAGTCCTCTTCCTTGACGAGCCCAGCGCCGGACTCGACCCGCAAAGCCGCATCGCCATGTGGGACGCCGTCCGCGGCCTCCGCAACGAAGGCATCACCGTCGTCCTCACCACGCACTACATGGAAGAGGCCGACGAACTCTGCGACCGCGTCGCCATCATCGACCACGGCAAAATCCTGGTCGAAGACACGCCAACCGCCCTCAAAGGCTCCGTCGGCGCGCAGAAGGTCTACTCCCTCGACCTTAGCCACCCCGACCGCACGACCACCCTCGTCGGACAGTTGCAGGAAATGCAGGGTGTTCGCGGCGTCGAATCCACAGCCAGCGGCATCCGGATCTTAGCCGACAACGCCGACGGCCTGCTGCCCGAAATCGTCCGCGTCAGCAATCCCTACGGCCTGCGTGACCTCACCATGACCGAAACCAGCCTCGAAACCGTCTTCATCCGGCTTACAGGCCGCGACCTGCGAGAGTAGACTTTCATGCCAACCTTGGAATCCGAAATCGAAGTCGACATTCCCGCCAGCGCACCACTGCGCAGCGCCCCCACCAAGGGCGTGCAGTACACCCGCGCCTTCGCGGGGCTCTTTCTGCGCGACCTCCACGTCCTGCGGCGCGAGAAGTTCCCCTTCCTCATCCGGGTCATCATGAACCCGCTGTTGTTCCTCTTCGTCTTCACCTACATCATGCCCCATATGAGTGGCGGCGCAGCAATGAACCCCACCGCCGCCATGGCCGGCAGCAACTTCTCCACCGTCCTGCTGCCCGGCCTCATGGCCGTCGCCATCATGTTCTCAGGGATCGCCGCCGTCGCTCTTCCCCTCGCTCAGGAGTTCGGCATCACACGCGAGATCGATGACCGCGTCATGTGTCCGCTGCCCGTCGCCGCGGTCGCGATCGAAAAAATCGTATTCTCCGCCTTGCAGAGCGTGGTCGCCGCGGCCATCGTATTCCCGCTCGCATACTATGTGCCCACCACTCCAGTCGTCGCGCACGTCACCAGTTGGCCCTTCCTGGTCCTCGTCCTCACGCTCGCAAGCCTCACCGCCGGAGCCCTCGGGCTGGTCATCGGAACCTCTGTCAAGCCCGCCCAGATCGGCCTCATCTTCGGCACCGTCGTCATGCCAATCACCTTCCTGGGCTGCGTCTACTATCCGTGGGCCAAAATGGACACCATGCCGATCCTCCAGCATGCCGTCCTCATCAACCCGATCGTCTACATGAGCGAGGGCCTGCGCGCAGCCCTCACCCCTACCCTCCCGCACATGAACCAGGTCTCAATCCTGCTGATGCTGACCTTCTTCCTCGTGCTGCTGACCGTGCTTGGTATCAAGGGCTTCATCCGCCGCGTCATCGGCTAAGCGTCACACCCGTTCCACACCCATCATCAGATAATCCATCTGCCACCCTGGCTTGATCCCATGCTGCCGCACCAGCGTCGCAAGCTGCGCGTAATGCCGTATGCTGTGCATCGTCGCATGGAAGAACACCGTCTTGCGCGAAGCCCGCAGCGGCCCCATGGACCGCGTCTTCAAATCAATCGTCTCATCCCAATCGACCCCACTCGCAAGCTGCTTGCGCAACAACCCCACCCCACGCACATGCGTTGCGTAGATCGCCGCTGCCGAGTCGAAAGGAATCGCCTCATACTCCGTCACCGGCAGCCCGGAAAGTTGCTCTGCATACCGCACCTCCACGGCAACGATGTGCTGCAACAATGCACCGACCGTGCCCACTCCCATCACATCGCACGGAAGCACCAAAATCTCCGGATGCTCTTCAACCAGCGCTCGCCAGTTCATCGAAGTCTTCTCCAGCCACGCCAGCATTTCGTCCGCCGTCAAAACAGGTTCAGCCATCGCACCCTCCGTGTTCTCTCTCTTGCTCCGTGTCCTTGTGATTCGCTTTGGCCTTCATAACCCGTCGCGCAAAGCCCGCCAACCAATGTCTCCGCGAAACTGCATTCCCTCAAACGAAATCCCAGCGAGCGCGCCGTAGGCCTTGCCCAGCGCATCCCACAGCGCCGATCCGCCCTTCGACTGAGGCCCCGACGCCGTCCCGGAAGACAACGAAGATAAGGAAGTTGACCGCGAAACCGCCGTCACTCCCAGCACTCGTCCGCCCGCCGTCACCAACGCTCCATTCCTCCTCGCCGTGCCCGAATGAAAGACCTCCACATCCGGATCGCCAATCGTATCCAGCCCCGAAATCGGCAGTCCGGAAACATACTTCCCCGGATATCCGCCGCTGGCCGCAATCACGCACACGCTCGCGCCAGGCCGCATCTTGATCGCCAGCCGGTCCGCAACCCCATCGATCGCCGCCTCAAACAGATCCACGATGTCCGTCTCCAGCCGCACCAGGATCGCTTGCGTCTCCGGATCGCCAAACCGCGTGTTGAACTCCAGCACCATCGGCTGAGTTGTACCATCCGCTCGCGGCACCATCATCAGCCCGCAGAACAAAATCCCGTGGAACGGCGTCCCCTGCATCGCCATCTCGTCCACCACCCGCTGCGCAACGTTCTTCAGCAGCCACTGCTCCATCTCTGCGCTCAGCAGACCATCGCCGGTGTACGCGCCCATGCCGCCGGTGTTCGGCCCGGTGTCACCCTCACCCACGCGCTTGTGGTCCTGCGCCGCCGCCAGAGCCACGGCATGCTTGCCATCGCACAGCGCGAAGAAAGAAACCTCCTCGCCGTCGAGAAATTCCTCCAGCACAACCTCGTTCTCGGTGATTCCCAGCAGCACGCCGGAAAACATTTGTGCCGCCGCCTGCTCCGCCTGGGCGTGCGTCTGGCAGATCACCACACCCTTGCCCGCCGCCAGTCCGTCCGCCTTCACCACCACGGGAACGGCAAAGCGCCGCAACTCCTCCCGCACTTCCTCCAGGGTCGAGCAGGTCGCATGCGCCGCAGTCGGAATTTGATAGCGCTGCATGAACTCCTTCGCGAACGCCTTGCTCGTCTCCAGCCGCGCTGCTGCCTGAGTCGGTCCAAACACGCGGAAGCCCCGCCGCATCAGCTCGTCCACGATCCCCAGCGACAGCGGCAGTTCCGGTCCAACCACTGTCAGCGCAGGCTGTTCGGTCTCAACCAGCCGCACCATCGCCGCCACATCGCCCACGTCCACCGCCACGCACCGGACGGGTGCTCCATTGCTACTGACGCTTGCCGTAATCCCCGCATTCCCCGGCGCACACACCACCTCATTCACCCGCGCCGACCTGCCCAAAGCCCAGACGATCGCATGCTCGCGCCCGCCCCCACCGATCACCAACACTTTCATCGCGTCCTCTTCTCGGTCCCGCGCACAGACGTCAATCGCCCGCCGCAACTACCATGCTACAGACACCGGGCGGCTTCCTCGTTCCTTCGTAATACCTCAGGTCCTCGTTAATGGCACGGATTTATCCATACCGTAAGTGCCGCACTTGCAGTCCGACTTTAGCCGCCGAGGTACGCTCTCTGTCGCAGTCACAAATCATTCGGAATTTTGCTTAAACGAAAACCGCTCTCACCCGTATAAAAGCAGTGAGAGCGGTCCGTAATCCAGCCTCAAACTACGCGTTGTGGACCGGCGTATTCCGCTGCACAAAGTGATACGGAGGCCAAGGTCCGGAAAGCTGCATCCGGCATTCCTTCAACTCTTGCGTTGCCGACGAATACTTGTTCTGGTACCGCTCAACCGTCTTGTTATCGATCAGGTGCGCGATATCCAAAAGCATCTTGCCCGAATCCGTCCGCTTGCACGTAATTTCTTCAGCAATTGGCAGAAACATCCGATGCATCTGCACGCTCAACGCGCGTGCCTTGGACTGCCGCTCCCGCTGCCGCATCGCGCTCTCGCGCAGGCTGGTCAGGTATTGCTGGCCAACCGTCATGTCACGCAGCGAATTGCCCGGGCAGGTGTCGTCCACCAACACCTTCAGGTGCATCTCCGCCTTGCCGCGAAGCCGCTCTACGTTCGCCGTGAAATGCCGCTGGTTCGATCGAACCGAACGCCGCAGCGCATCATCGTCAGGAAACGTGGTGCCGAACCGGAAAGGAAGTACGGTGGAAAGCTTGAAGCAGTCCGCAATCACACGAGCATGTTCTTTCGCGGAGTTCTGGTCCATCCGGGCTGCATCCTCCGGAGTGTGTTCGGACACCACAACTGCAAGGTCACTGGCTGGAAAAAGGAAGGTTTGATTCCCGAAGAGACCACTGACCCCAGTCAGAGGCATCGGGCGACGGTGGCGGGAAAGTTCCGGAAAAGCGTTTCGTTCGGCAATGCAATACGCGTACCAGGCCATTGTTTCTCTCCAAAGCGCAGTTCTATCTAGCCTTACCTGTGGGAAAGGCGTTCTTCAAACGATCCAGACTGCCCAATCCTGGTGCCGAATGGGCCCGAAAACTATTGTGGGGAGTTGCAAACCTTGCCTCTGCCCGGCGCGAGCTGAATTTGTTTCTGTGCCGAACCGAAACGGATACTATGCCTATCGAATAACGATTGGCAAGACCAAATTTGCTCACAACCGCCCTTTGGATAAGCCGGAGAAACGCACTCTCCTCAAACATTTGCCTTCCGCAAGCTGAACCTCCGGTGGAAATGGGATCACTACGCTTCGCGTCAACGCCCAATCCCTGCTAATGCACCAACTTTGCAGCAATTTTCTTCGCTCAGGAACCGCGTCGCCGCGTAGGCCGCCAGCGGAACCTCAGGCGCCTCGCCCAGCATCACCTGCGCCATTACCCGGCCGGTGACTGGTCCCAGCAGAATTCCGTCGCGGTAATGTCCCGTCGCGTGCCAGCAGTTCGCCATCGCGGCAGGTCCCAGTATCGGAAGCCCATCCGGCGTCCCCGGCCGCAGCCCGGCCCACATATCCATCTGCACAGGCGCCTCCGCCTCAGGCAGCAGGCTCAGAGCCGCCTCAGCCATCCGGCGAATCGAGGTCTCCTGCACCGTCTCGTCAAACCCAACATGCTCAATCGTCGCCCCGATCGTTACCCTCCCGTCACCCCGCGGAAGCAGGTATATCCCTGGTGCTCGCACCACACAGCGCAGCCGCTCCGGCTTGCACCGAAGGTTCGCCATCTGGCCCTTCACCGGCACCACCGGCAGCCCGCGCTCCACCTCACCCGCCCGCGCACCGCAGCAATTCACAAACATCCCTGCCGAAATCATCTTGCGCGTCGTCTTCACCAGCACTCCGCCGGTCACGTTCTCGACGCTCAGCATCTCCGTCTCTTCCAGCAGCGTCCCCCCGGCTGCGACAAACGCCGCAGGCAGGGCGTCGTGCAGATCGTTCGGATCCAGGCTGCCCTCATCAAGCCATTCAAAGATGTGCCCATTCGGTTCCAGCGCCGGAGCAAACTCAGCCATCTCCGCAGAGGTTACCTGAGCGCCGACACCGCTCCGGCTCGCGTTCTCGGCCCAATGATCCCCCGCCACGAACTGCATAGCCCGCCGCGTCCGCAGGGGCACCTTCTTGCCGGAAAGCGCTTCCACCCGTTCCAGGTACG
This sequence comes from Acidobacteriota bacterium, assembly GCA_030775885.1. GTDB lineage: Bacteria > Acidobacteriota > Terriglobia > Terriglobales > Acidobacteriaceae > Edaphobacter. The sequence goes on from JALYIG010000236.1 coordinate 15,203, forward strand.
CCGGATACAGCTCCCAACTCTTAGTCGCCAGCGGCATCAGCTCCGCCGGATTCTGCGGATCATGCACCGCCAGCATCCCACCGGCCGCCCAGGAGGCCGAACTCATCGCCTGCTGCCGATCGATTACAAGGACCGACAGCCCCCGGTGCCGCAGCTCGAGCCCCAGCGACAACCCGATGATCCCGCCCCCTGCAATTGCGACATCCGCCCTGGCTATCCCATTCATAACCGCAATTCTAGCCCCCGCTTCACCGCAAATCTGTGCCCGCCAGCACACACGTCAGCCTTTTCCATCCCCTGGCTTTACCGTCTCCGGCTTTCCCCGTTGAGAGTCTCGCCAGGAGGGCGGATCGCCCTCAGTCTTCGCCTTCGGCGTCGCCGCAGCATCCTCAGGACTCGATATCCCCACCAGCCGCAATACCTTGCCCATCGCCCGTACAACTGGATTCATCCTGTTTGTCTCCTAACAGGTAAGCTACGCTAACCAACCTATGAATACTCTTGCGAAACGACTGCAGCATCGATTCCGCCTCGCAGGCGGCCTCGCCTTTGCGGTTATGACGGCGTCTGCTTTATCGACCGCCTCAGCCCAATCACCCATAGTCCCCAAGCCCACCGCCGACGTAGTCGTCTTCTCCAACGGCGACCAGCTCACCGGAACCCTCGTGAGCGGCTCTGGCAACTCCATCGTCTTCAAGAGCGATATGGCCGGCGAGATCAACATCTCCCTCGACAAAGTCAAGGAACTCCACACCAGCGGCACCTTCGCCGTGCTGCGTAGGGACCAGCCCATTAAGAAAACTGCCCAGGCACGCGCCATCGTTCCCGCCACCATCTCCTACAGCGACGCCATACTCACCGTCGACCGCCCCGCGGCGCCTGAAATCATCCCCGAAGCCCAGATCGCCAACATCGTGGACCAAGCCAGCTTCACCAAAGAGATTAACCACGGCAACTTCTTCCGCGGCTGGAACGGAGCCATCAACGGTGGCGCAACCGTCGTCCGCTCCACCGACTACGGAGAAACTCTCACCGCCGGCATCGCTCTCGTCCGTACGGCACCCTCCGTCACTTTTCTGCCCGCGCGCGACCGCACCTTGCTCGACCTGCAAGAGACGTACGGCAAACTTACCTCGCCCGTAGTGCCCCAGACCACACCGCCCAGCCCCGCCGCAGTCACCAAAACCAGCATCCTCCACGCGGACGCCGAGCGCGACGAATATTTCTCCGCTCGCTTCTTCGCACTCGCCCAGACCGCCTTCGACCACAACTACTCGCAGGGCCTCAATCTCCAGCAGATCTACGGCGGTGGAATCGGCTACACGCCGATCAAGGACGATCGACAGGAACTTGACCTCAAAGCCACAGTCCAATATGAGAAGCAGTCATTCAAGGCACCGGCTAATAATGTCAACCTCATCGGCTCAACTGTCTCCGAGACCTACCACCGTGCCCTGCCGCGCAAGTTTGTTTTCTCCGAATTCGGCAACTTTATCCCCGCCTTTAACCACCTCAGCGACTACTCGGCCAACGTCTCCGGCACGCTCACGCTGCCCGTCTACAAACGCCTCGGCGTCAGCTTCACCGCGACCGACAACTACCTGAACAATCCCTCCGCCGGCTACAACAAAAACAGCTCGCAGTTCGTTGCCGCCGCCTCATATTCGCTAAGGTAGTACGACAAGCCAAAGGCACCCACGGATCATCCTGTCTGTTTCTTGGTCCGTGTACCTCCCTTCTTACGAACGTTCTCCATTGAGTCTCTGTAGCGAAGTCGCCAGACAACGTATCGCAGGGCCCAGGCGGCTCTTCGCAAAGAAAACTCGCACTCCTTGCCACTTTCCGTCCACCGTACCGGGAAGTTGCCTAGTCAAGTCCCCCCGAAACCCTGCCTCGCACCGACTCACGATGCTGTTCCAAGTCCGCACTCTCCGCTCGGTTCCGATATTCAAATTTGCGTTTCAACTTCAGAAACGGCGTTTCGTAGAACTTGAAGCTCAACACGGCAACTCCCACCGTCAGAGCCTCAGCCGTCAGAATGCCCAGGATCTTCGCCAAGGTGACGTTGTGGAGAATCCGGCCAAAGAAATCGCGGCCCAGCCCACGGTACAGAGGCGCGTACAGCAGGTAAAACAGGATATAGATGCCATAGCTGTACCTGCCGAAGAAGCGCAGCCACCCCATTCGGAAGAAGCTCCCGCACCCTGGCCTTTGCGTCCATGCAATCAAAGACGCCGCGCCCAGAGCGATGATAGTAAAACCCGCAGTCTGCATAAACCGGCTATTGAACCAGGCCAGATCGTGATTTCTGATCACCAGAACGAGCAGCATGGATATCCAGGCAGCCACGCCCCACCCAGACCACCGCAACACTTTGTGTATCAGATCCGAATCAAAATCAGCACTACGCATCGCCAGCGCCAGCGCTCCGCCGATCAGCAATGCATCCATCCGGCACGGCATCCAGCAATAAATGTTCAACCGCGAACTGCCGGAAAACAACAGTAGCGTACGCAGAACCAACGCGGTCATCGACAGGCTGAGTGCGATCCACAGCAGCTTGCGCCGGTCGCGCACCAGGAACACCACCATGGGCCACATCAGGTAAAACTGCTCCTCCACGGCGAGCGACCAGTACACTCCAAAATCGAAGGGCCCGATCCCGAATTGATCCTGGCGGACTCCCAGTCCCGTATTCTGCAAGTAAAACAGCAGCAGCAGAAACTTTCTGTACCCGCCCAGACGCATCGCCAGTGCGGCCGCAAACGTGAGCAGCAACACGCCATAGTAAAGCGGAAAGATGCGCAGCACGCGGCGAACATAGAAGTTGCGCAGCGGACGTTCCCCGTCCATTGAATCCACCAGGATGCCCGTGATCAGAAAACCCGAGAGCGCAAAGAAGACGTCGACGCCCATCCAGCCACAGCTCACCAGCGCCACGCTATAGGAGTGAAATCGGCTCGCCGGCGGCAGTGGAACGCCCCAATGCCATAGCAGCACAAGAAGGATCGCGAGGCCGCGGATACCATCCAAGGCAGTATCGTGCCCTCTGCGCTCACCTTTTCCCCAGTGCACAAACCCTCCGCACTTCCAGCGGCTGCAATGCCAGCTCGCGTTGCTCGTCTTGTGCCATTAGCACGTTCCAAGTTATCAATGCGATTTAAACCACGCTCGTCCACGCAAATCCGGGGTCGTCCTGGTCTCTCTACTGTCCCGCCAATATCTTCATAACCGGATCCGGCAACTGCTGATCCGCATTCTTCAGCAGCAGCGCCACCTGCCACATCTGCGTATCGCTCAGCACGTGGTTATACGCCGGCATGCCCGTCAGCCGAATCCCGTTCGCCACCTTCCAGTAGGTCTCGCCCGCACCGTCGTCGCTCACGCCTACCACATTGCCCGTCGCATGCTTCTTCCACAACTGCGGCGCCGCGGGATACATGTACTTCGCGAAGGGAACACTTTGGCCCGGAGTTCCATGGCACGCTGCGCACTGCTCCTTATAAACCTTCGCCCCGCCCTCATAGACATCCTCGCTGGTGCCGAACGGCGGTGTCTGAATCTGCCGCTCGATCCGCGCATTCAGCGGAATTTTGACAATCGTCTTCTCAAACGGAAACGGCTTGTCCGCCGTCGCTACCGGAGGCGATCCCCACCGCAGATACACCGCCACTCCAGCTACCAGCACGATGATCCCAAGAACGAAGCCCAGAACCACCTTGCCGAACCCGCCGCCCGTACCATTGCTCCTCGCCATTTAGAAAACCTCCTCCGTCCGTTGGATGCGCCCCAGGAAGCCGCGCAGGATGTTCTAATAAGGATGGGTCACGCAGCGCGCAACTCCGCCTCGTCCCACATGCTTCAGAACAATGTACGCCAGAATCCGAAAGCCAAGCTTGCGCAGGAGTCCCAAGTTGATGTTTCAATCGCTGTCTCGTTTCAAGGTGAGCCCAAAAGCCTCCGCATTCTTTCTCATGATCGCATTATTCGCGGTCACCTCAGCCAACGCGCAGACCACTCGCCGTTCGGCCCACGAGACCAACGCCAGCCGCCAGGCGCGCATCGCCCGCCAGGTCAAAGAGACCTACACCCATCGTTGGGAAGTCGCCGGTGGTGGCGGCTACCTCCGCTTCCGTTCGGGCCAGTTCACCCAGAAGAACTCCGAAATCACTTTCTGGGCCAACACCACCTACTACCTCAACCAGAAGCTCGGCATCACCGGCGAAGTCCGCGGCGCTTACGGCAACGCCAAAACCCTCCAGGGCAATCAGTACGCCGCTCTCGTCGGCAACCCGCAAATCTCCGAGTATCCATTCCTCGCCGGGCCTACCTACCGTTTCCTCACGCACGAGAAGCTCGCCGTCAGCGGATTCGCACTCGCCGGCGTCGCCATCGGCAAGTTCGGCGGCGCGTCCAAAGGCATCCCCGCGCCTCTGCTTGGCTTCTGGCCCGACACCAGCGCGCGTCCCGCGTTCTCCGTCGGCGGCAACCTCGATCTCAACGTCTACCCAAATCTCGCTTTCCGAATCGCCCCCAGCTACCTAGGCACCACATATGGGGGCTCCCTGCAAAACAACATGGGTTTCGAGATGGGCATCGTCTACCGCTTCGGCCGCCAGAAGTAAATCGGGAGTAGCAGCGGACTTCAGCCCGCGGTACACCGGCCAATAAAATAAGGGCCTTGAGCCCCGGGCCTTTCTACCCCCTGGGATACCCCACATCCCGCTTGATCTCCTCAATCTGCAGCACATGCCGATCCACGTGCCGCGCCAGCACAACCAGCCACTGATAGCAATCCAAATCCCCAAACACAATATGCGTGAAGAAATGATCACGCAGCTCCGCATGCTCTCGCCCAACAAACTCCAGCGTCTTCGCGCGCGCCTTCCGAAACGCCGTGATCCCCTCCGCCAAGTTCTCCCACCGCCCCATTGGTCGTGCCGCCTCCCTCGCCACAAACTTCGTCCCGCGTGACTCTGCCAACCCCAGCACGAGCCCTTCCTTCCTCGCAACCTCGGCCCTCTTCCCAATCTCAGCCGGACCATCCAGAGCCTTCCGCACCGCGCCCCGGATAAACTCTTCAAACACCACCAGGTGCTCCACCACCTCCGCAATCGACCACCGCTCCGGCCCATCGCGAAACCTCCATTGCGCTGCACTCAGCCCATCCAACGCCTGCAGCAGCCGAGCCTCGCTGCGCACCAACTCGCCCACCACAAACTCTCTCTCCTCTGCCGTCATGCCCGTCTCCCTGCGTGAAGTGCTCCGCCTGCTCATGCTATAAAAATTTATGAGAACCCACCTGGCGCTGGCCCTCCTCCTCGCAACCTCCACGTCTCTGCCCGCTCAGACCATCTCCGCCAAAACCACCGGCATGACCCACATGTCCGGCTACCTCCCGCTCGACTGGGACGCCAAGGCCGGCAAGCTCTACCTCGAGATCACCCATCTCGACACCGACATCCTCTACACCCACTCCCTGCCCTATGGCACCGGCTCTAACGACCTCGGCCTCGACCGCGGCCAGATCTCCCCGGGCCAGCTGATCCGCTTCCAGCGCACCGGCCCCAAGGTGCTCATGATCGAGCCCAATCAGCGTTTCCGCTCCAGCTCCACCGATCCCGCCGAGCAGCTCGCCGTCCGCCAGTCCTTCCCCGAGTCCGTCCTCTACGGCTTCAAAGTGGAGGCCGAAGACCCCAGCGGCGATGTCCTCGTCGACGCCACCGACTTCTTCGTCCGAGACGCCCACGGCGTATCCGAAATCCTCACCGGCCTCAAACAGGGCGCCTACAAACTCGACGCCTCGCGCTCCACCATCGCCCTGGACGCCACCAAAGCCTTCCCTCAGAACACCGACGTCGAAGCACTCCTCACCTTCACCGCCGACGATCCCGCCCGCGGCAGCTTTGTCCGCGACGTCAGCCCCGACCCGCACTCCCTCTCCGTGCGCGAGCACCAGTCCTTCATCCAGCTCCCAGGCCCCGGCTTTACCCCGCGCCGCTTCAACCCCCGTGCCGGATACTTCCCCGCCTCCTACCGCGACTTCAACGTCCCCGTCAGCGAACCTCTCGACCAGCAATTCATCATCCGCCACCGCCTCATCAAGAAAGACCCCAGCTGCACCCACGCCTGCGTCGCTGTCACGCCCATTCAGTACTACGTCGACCGCGGCGCCGCCGAACCCATTCGCACCGCGCTGCTCGAGGGCGCGCGCTGGTGGGATCAGGCATTTCAAGCCGCCGGCTGGGCGCCCGGTACTTTCCGCGCCGACATCCTACCCGCCGACGCCAATCCCATGGATATCCGCTACAACATGATCGAGTGGGTCCACCGCTACACCCGCGGCTGGAGCTATGGCTCTGCCGTGGTCGACCCCCGCACCGGCGAGATCATCAAGGGTAACGTCACGCTCGGCTCCCTGCGCAGCCGTCAGGACTACCTCATCAGTGACGCGCTCCTCTCTCCCTACCTCGATGGCAAACCGCTCCCGCCCGCCTCGGACCCCATGCTGCAGATGGTCCTCGCCCGCACCCGCCAGTTAGCCGCCCACGAGACAGGCCACACCCTTGGCCTCTCCCATAACTTCGCCGCCAGCGCCTTTGCCCACACTCCCGAAGAGTCGGTCTCCGTCATGGACTACCCCCACCCCTGGATCACTCTTGACGCAAACGGCATCCCAAGCCTCTCTCACTCCTACGCCGTCAACATCGGCCAGTGGGACAAGACCGCCATAGACTATGGCTACCGCGAATTCGACTCGTCCGGCAAACCTGTCGAAGACCACGCCGCACTCAGCGCCATCCTCACCGCCTCCGAAAAATCCGGCGTCATCTACATCACCGACGAAGACGCACGCCCCTTCAGCGGTGCCCACCCCCACGCCCACCTCTGGGACAACGGTTCCGATCCCGCTGACGAGCTGACGCGCATCCTCGCCGTCCGCGCCGCCGGCCTCAAGAGATTCGGCCAGAACGCCATCCCCAACGGCACGGCTATGGCTCAGCTGGAAGACACGCTCGTTCCGCTCTACCTTCTGCACCGCTATCAGACCGAAGCCGCCATCAAGCTCATCGGCGGCCTGGACTACCGCTACCAGCTCCGCGGCGATGGCCAGCCCGACGCCGTAATCGTCGCCAACGACGAGCAGAAGAAAGCCCTCGCCGCCATCCTTACCACGCTCGCGCCCGACACCCTCACCCTGCCCGAATCGCTGCTCCGCATCCTGCCGCCGCGCCCGCCCGGCCTCCCCCGCACCCACGAGTCCTTCCCCTCCGAGACCGGCCTCACCTTCGACCCCATCGCCGCCGCCGAATCTGCCTCCGACCTTACCCTCCAGGTCCTGCTCGATCCCGCCCGCGCCAGCCGCGTAGTCCAGTACCACATGCGCACGCCGCCCTCCTCGCCCTCACTCCGCGAGATCCTCGAAGCCGTCTCCAAAACCACCGCCACCCGCATCGACGGCGGCCACACCATGTCCTCCGAAGTGGAACGCGCCGTCGAAGTCCGTGGCCTCGAAGCCATGTTCGGCCTGGCCGTCAACCCCGCCGCCAGCAGCCAGGCCCGCGCCATCGCCCGCTCCCACATCAACGACCTGCTCAAACAGTGGACCTCCGAAGTCCCGCCCACCGACTCTGCCGAAGCCATCCACCGCGCCGGCATGATCGAACTCATCAACGAGTTCCAAAAGGACCCCACCAAATTCATCCCAGCCAAGCCCATCGAAGCCCCACCCGGCATGCCCATCGGTGACGACGAAGACATCCTGTAAAGAAGGGCTGCTTTCTTCTAACCCATCCTGCAACGGTCGTCATTACCCATCCTGCAACGGTCGTCATTCTGGACGAAGTCCACAATCTCAGTAGTGGTCTTAATTCCGCCACAAAGCGGGTGCCCCGTCCAAGCTCCGCTTGGGCGGGATCAGGACCAAAAAACCGTCTGGAACTCCCAAGAGAATCCTCGCAACCCGCCACCACTCGGCTATCCTACCGCCATGCGCCGCGCTGCCCTCGCCCTGGCTTTGCTCATCACAATTCCCGCCCACGCAGGCCCACCCTTCCAGACTGACGACCCCGATCCCGTCAACTTCCACCACTTCGAGATGTATGCGTTCTCGCTCTCCGACTCCACCGGCAAGAACGCCGGAGGCACGGTCCTCGAGATCCCCGCCTACGAAGTCAACTACGGCGCGGCCCCCGGGCTCCAAATCCACCTCGTCGTCCCGCCCCAGGCTATCTTCCAACCCATGGGCGGCCCCACCAACTACGGCATCGGGGACACCGAGCTCGGCTTCAAATACCGCCTCTTCAAAGAAACCCCGCACTCCCCCGAGATCGCCATCTTCCCCTTCTTCGAGTTCCCCACCGGCAACGCCGACAAGGGTCTCGGAGTAGGCAAAACCTGGTACCGACTGCCGCTCTGGCTGCAGAAATCCTGGGGCTCCAAAGACACCTCGTGGACCTCTTACGGCGGCGGAGGCGAGGCAGTCGTGCCCCAGGACGGGTACGTCAACTACCCCTTCGCCGGATGGCTTGTGCAGCGACAATTCAACAAGAAAATCTCCCTCGGAGCCGAACTCTTCGGCCACGGTGCGGAAGGCCCAGCCGCCCTCTCCACCGACCCTTCCACCATGCTCGACCTCGGCGGAATCTATGAGTTCCACGAAGGCTTCGACCTTCTCTTCGCCGCCGGACGCAGCATCCACGGCCAGCCCGAAACCTACACCTACCTCTCCCTCTACTGGACCTGGGGTCCAAAAGACGCCGACGCCTCAGCAGCCCCGCCCGACGGCAGCAAAACCTCCAAAATGTTAAACGCAATGAGCCGCATACACCTTTAGCCAGCCAGCGCAGCCTCGATAGCAGCCACCAGCGCTGGATCCTCCGGCGTCACTTCAGGCGAGAAGCGGCCCACCACGTTGCCGTCGCGGCCAATCAGAAACTTCTCAAAGTTCCACAGAATTCCCGGCTCAGGATTCGTCGTCCCGTTCTTCGTCGAGGCCAGAAATCCCTCCAGATTCTCCCGCATTGCTTCGCGTCCCGGTCCCCACGCCTTCGGCTCGGCAGCAATCAGCGCTCCATACAAAGGATGAGTTCCACCGCCTGTAACCGCAATCTTCGAGAACAAGGGAAAATCCACCCCGAAGCTCGCCTTGCAGAACTCAGAAATCTCCTGGTTCGATCCTGGCTCCTGCCCGGCAAAATCGTTCGCCGGAAAACCCAGCACCTCGAAGCCACTCGCCTGGAACCGTGAATACAGCTTCTCCAGCGCGTCGTACTGCGGTGTCAAACCACACTTCGAGGCCACATTCACCACCAGCAGCACTTTGCCGCGGTACTGTCCCAGCGAAGTCCGGTGACCGTTGATCGTTTCGAGCGCAAAATCGTAGATCGAAGCCGGCATTAGTCTCTCCTTCGGTTCAAGATTCGCAAAGCGAATCGTGGCGCGCCAACTCTAGACAGGAAACTGCTTCAGCCACTTGCGAAAATCCGGACCCAGATCGTCGCGCTTCAACGCCAGCTCCACCGTCGCCTTCAGGAAGCCAAGTTTGTCGCCCGCGTCGTGCCGCTTTCCTTCGTAATGGAAGCCGTAAACCTTCTCGAACTGCAGCAGAGCCTTGATCGCATCCGTGAGCTGAAGTTCGCCGCCGGCGCCCGGCTTCAGCTCCTCGATCATCGAAAAAATCCGCGGAGTCAGAATGTACCGCCCAATGATCGCGTTCTTCGACGGCGCCTCCTCGAACGCCGGCTTCTCAACCATGCCTTTGACTTCGAGTAGTCGTGGATTCGTCGCCACCGCAGTGCAATCCAGAACGCCGTATGCCGAGATCGCCGGACCTTCCACCACCTCCGACGCCAGTATGCTTGACTGCGTCTCGTAAAACGCCTCAACCATCTGCTTCATGCACGGAACGTCCGCATCGACGATGTCATCCGGCAGCAGCACGCAGAACGGCTCGTCGCCTATAAGATCCTTCGCCATCAGTACCGCGTGGCCAAGACCCAAAGGATGCGGCTGCCGCGTGTACACGATGCGTGCAAGATTCGAAACCGACTGGACGATGTCCAGCAACGTCTGCTTGCCCTTTGCCTCAAGCGCCGACTCAAGTTCAGGGCTGTAGTCGAAGTGATCTTCCATCGCGGCCTTATCGCGCCCGGTCACGATGATGATCTCCGTGCAACCTGCCGCGACCGCCTCTTCGACCCCGTATTGGATCAGAGGCTTATCGACCAGGCAAAGCATCTCTTTTGGAATGGCCTTTGTCGCCGGCAAAAAGCGTGTGCCCAAGCCCGCGGCCGGGAATACCGCTTTACGAATCTTCTTATAACTCATGCGAAGGAGAACCCTCGTGATTTGACTGCGTCTGTCTATCCTAGCAAAGCCCCGACCTCTACCTGCGAGCTTGAATCGTGCCCCCGTTGCCTGCCTTGCGGCGAGCACGCTTGGCAGCAATCTCTCGCATCTCGCGGCCCAGCGACGTGCGGTTCATAATCGCCTGCTGACCGATACCGATCAGGTTGCCGATCGCCCAGTAGAGTGCGAGGCCGGATGCGTAGTTCCACGTCATGTATCCGAAAAACGCCGGCATCATAAACGCCATCATCCTCTGCTGCTGCGGATCGACACCCGGAGAAGGCGTGTAGTACTGCACCAGGAACTGCGTGACAATCGTCAGGATGGGAAGAATGTGCAGTGGATCTGGAGCCTGAAGATTCGGAAGCCACATCCAGTGAGCGTGGCGCAGTTCCACCACGCGGGGCAGCATGGTGAAGAAAGCCATGAACAAGGGCATGGTGATCAGCGGAGGAATACACCCGCCGAACATGTTCACGCCTTCCTTCTTCTGCAGGTCCATGATCTCGGAGTTCATCTCGTTCCGCTTCGGATCGGTCACCTTGTACTTCTTGTAGCGCTCCTTGATGGCGTCCATCTGCGGCTGGATGCGCTGCATCTTCAGAGCGCTTTGCATGGTCTTGATCTTGAACGGAATCGTCAGGATGTTGATGACGATCGTGAGACCAATGATCGCCCAGCCCCATTGACCGGACCAATGAGAAACAAGGTGGGAGATCCAATAAAGGGAAAAGAAAAGCCCCTTGCCGATCCACCCCCAGAAACCGAACTCAAGCAACGGTTCCAGGGTCACCTTGTTGTCGGCGGCGTGAACCGACTTGAGAACGTTAACTGCCTTCGGCCCAACAAACACCTTCGTTGAAGTTTCCCCACCGGTATCGCCGATCGCTGCGCCAAGCACTGGCAAGTTCAGGACTTTTGTCGGAGCGGAACCTGAATTGAATCCCACCCGCTTGATCGTCTTCGCAACGTCAAGATCACGATGCAGCGTAGCCACCGTCGACGTTGCGGGCGAATCCGGCAGAAAGACCGCCGCAAAGAACGGGTCGCTGACTCCGACCCAATCGTATGGTCCATTGAGCGTCTCCCCACCGGAAACCTTCTTCGTGGCAAGATGCTCGTCGCTGCCGTTGTGAGCGCTATCGAATTGACCGTTGGTGTACGCGGTCATGTTCGGGTTTTCGTTCTGATCGCCGAAGCCGCCGGGCCAACTCAGCAGCGCCCGAATCGGTGCACCCGATCGTCTTACCTGTACGTCGGCGTGCAGCACATAGGATTCATCAAACGAAAACGTCTTGGTCGCCTGTACGTCGCCGTTGGAATACTTGAACGTCAGAGTACCCGGAGAACTCAGCAAGCCAGTCGCAGACGGCACGAACAGCGCCTGACTTAGAGCCTCGCCCGTCGAACCATTCACGGTGAAGATCGTTCCACCCGAACTGCTACCGTTCTCGCCAAGACCCTGAGAGTAAGTCAGCGTATTCGGCCCGGTCTGGGTGACCACATACGTTCCGTTGAAGGTGCTGTCGGCGATCCCGTTGATCGACACGGCCCGGCCGTTCAACCCAGCCGGCACGTTGCCCTGCGTGGTCACGGAAACCACACCGTTGTTGCGCGATGCAGAGCCGATCGAGACGTTCGATCCGTCGTAGGTGTACAGCGACATCGGATAGCCAAGAACTTTGGCAGCCTGCTGATGCACCACGTCGAGCGGCTTGCCCTGGTCGTCCGGATACTGCTTCAATACCCAGCTTGTGACCTGACCACCACGGTTGGAGAACGTGATGCGGTAAAGCTCGTTCTCGACAACTGTCGTGGTCTCCGCGCCGGCCTGGACCACAGGCACCGACGGAGCAGCAGTTGCCGCCGGAACTGCAGCCATGGGCGCGTTGATTGCCGCAGCCGCTGCAGTAGAATTCTGGGGTGCCAACGCCTGCGGCGCCGCAGTGGTCGGAGCCGAAGGCGGTTGCGACGTAGTCTTCGAGTGGTAGTACTGAGCGCCGAACAAGACGGCGACCATAACCACCATCATCGCTACAAGCGACCGGTTGTCCTGTCCACCCTGTTGATTGGGGTTGCTGAACTCTGCCAAGTTTTTACTTCCTATCCGCGAGTAGCTGGAATTACAGCCGAACGACTCCCAGCCTTTGTCTATGGTAAATGGTCTATGCCGTTCCGCCCGCGCCCGGACGGAGCAGCGTGAATCGCACAACAACCTGCGGACGATAAACGCTCCGGTACTGGATCGAGCCCGCCTTTGCCCCACGGATGGCAGTGCGAAAGCCGGCGCGCCGCCAACCATGATCCGCGAACAATCCCAAACCGGCTGATAGCGGTGTAGGCATACTCCGAGCAGGTGGGAAGGTACAGGCACCTGCTCGGTGACAACGTATGCAGCACGGGAGAGATGAGAGCCTTGTAGAAGCGAAGGGCCAACCGAAGCAATCCCTGTCCCACATTGCGGGCAGGTTTATCTCCATTCGGTGCTGCAGTAAAGTCTGACATCACGATGCGCAATCCGTAGCAGGCGTAACAGAGACTCCCTGTTTTTCCGAGGCTCGCTGGATCATCCGAAAGACCGAGGCCACGTCTCGCTCAATGTCTGCGAATTCGAGATCGACCACAGTGCGTCGAGGATGAAGAACAACGTCGACCGGCAACTTCAGTAGAGCTAGCTGCCTGCGAACCGCTTCCCTCATGCGCCGCTTGATCCGATTGCGATGAACTGCATTGCCGAGCACTTTCCCGACGGTAAGCCCGACGCGCGCGCCCTCAGGGTTGGCACCACGCAGCAAACTTCCATCCGCCCCCAGCGCTGGACGCAGCAGGAAGAAGTAGCTCATCTGTTTGCCGAACTGCTTGCGGCTGCCGGAATAAACGCGCTGGTAATCGGCATGTTTACGCAGCCTGCAGGTTGCGGCAATCATAAAGAACCCCTTGGTTATTGCAATCGGCCGTTGTGCACATGACCGCGTCAAGTGTGACCGGCGGTCGTCCATGACGAAGCAGCGTGCAATCACACTGCTGGGTGACTCGAACAAAAGGCTGGGGTAACGACATAGCTCTGCCCGCGACGACTTCATTGGAAAACTTCAAAATGCGCGTGGGCAGAGGGTTTTAGTTGTCGCGGAAGCCGGCGCTGACCGCGATTTTATGGCGACCCTTGGCACGTCGGCGGCTCAATACGGCTGCGCCAGCCTTGGTCTTCATCCGGGTAAGAAACCCGTGGGTCTTCGCGCGGTGGCGACGGTTGGGTTGAAAGGTACGCTTCGGCATTTGACTCGACTCCTGCTCAATTTCTTTGCTGTATGCAACAGTCTCTCAGTATACCTCAAAGAAACTCCATCCCCCAATGGGACAGCAATGCAAGGGTTTACCGAGGCCCATCACAGCTCATCGCACCACATCCAAACATACTGGCGAAAGCCCCATCGATTGCACCTTCACAAGGAATGGTGCAACCGAATTTTTAATCTCTCATTGGCTTGAAATCGACTTGGTTTTCCGTGCTACTATCAAACCCGCCTACCAATCACGAAATCGGTTTCATCGAGATCGTTTTTGGTTCACGTTGTCGTTTCTCTTCGCAAAGGGTGGCTAAACCCAGCACGAAGACCTCCAGCAAACAGCATGTGTATCCACTCGCCGTATCGGGCGATGAGGGATTTCTGTTGTCTGTGCATTGCTAATGCTCCAACGCTGTCGCATCAGTCGGTTATCTCGAATCAAGAAAAAACTTGGAATCAAATCCAAGAAGGAATCCAGAGAATGTCATTCGTTCCTACGGCCACCGCCGTGCTGAATTATTGGGTTCGAATCCTCGGTGCGCTTGAAAAAAAGATCAATCGCCAGTCGTTTGAGACGTGGCTCAAGCCAACCAGGTTCTCCCACATCCAAGGCAAGACGCTCTACGTGCGCATCCCCTCCGCAGAGTTTCAGGACGTTTGTGAGAAATATACCGATCTCATTCAGGAAGCAGTCGATAACCTCGGCCTCGAAATCGAGACGGTGACCTTCACCACTCCGCAGCAGGACCCAAGCGCCCCCCGCGTTCGCGAGGACGGCGGTTTCGCTCCCGTGCCCAGTCACAACTCCAACGCGCCAAATTCTTCACGCCGTTCCAATGGCATGACGGCCCCCGCCCCTGAGCAGTCCCGCTTCGACTGGAGCACCGCATCCCAGTTGAACCCGCGCTACCAGTTCGACGCCTTTGTGATCGGCAGCGGCAACCAGTTCGCCATGGCCGCGTCCCAGGCGGTCGCCGAGCGCCCCTCCAAGGCATACAACCCTCTCTTTCTGTACGGCGGCGTGGGCATGGGCAAGACGCACCTGATGCACGCCATTGGCCACGATGTAAAGCGTCGCCAACCGCATGCCTCCATCTGCTACGTGTCCGGCGAAAAGTTCATGAACGAGATGGTGGACTGCGTTCGCTACCAGAAGATGACCACCTTCCGCGACAAGTTCCGCAACGTCGATGTGCTGCTGATCGACGACATCCAATTCCTCGCCGGCAAGGAGCGCACCCAAGAGGAGTTCTTCCACACCTTCAATACGCTCCACGAAAGCATGAAACAGATCGTGATCGCATCGGACCGGCCGCCCAAAGAGCTTCCCGACTTCGAAGACCGGCTGCGCTCACGATTCGAGTGGGGCTTGATCGCCGACATCCAGCCACCCGATCTGGAGACCAAAGTCGCAATCCTGCAGAAAAAAGCGGAGTCGGAGCAGACCCAGCTTCCCACCGACGTCGCGCTGTTTATCGCGTCGAACGTCCGCACCAATGTGCGCGAACTTGAGGGCGCACTGGTCCGCTTGATCGCATGGTGCTCCATGCACGGCGTTGAAATCACGCTCGCGGTCACGCAACAGTGCCTGAAGCAGTTCATCGATACCCAGGTCCGCAAAATCAGCATCGATCTCATCCAGAAGACCGTAGCCGAGCAGTTCGGTATGCGCGTCGCGGAACTCAAGCAGAAGAACAATTCTCGACAGATTGTCGTCCCGCGGCAGATTGCCATGTACCTCGCCAAACAGCTCACAGATGCGTCGCTGCCGGAGATCGGCCGCCAATTCGGGGGCAAGCATCACACCACCGTGATGCATTCCATCGCCAAGATCGATGAACACCGGCGCTCTGACAAGGACATGAACCGCACCATCAACAAACTGATGGAGACTCTAAGTTAGACGATTTCCTGTTCCTGCTACCAAGCCAGGGCCCTCGCCTCGAAAGGCTGCATCCAACGGTGGGAGACAGGAGAAACAAATGATCGATCAGGCAGCAACGCGCAAAGACGAAGCCAGCGGCAAGGGTGCGGTGGAAGACGACGCCCGTCAATCCGATCTCAATCCGGGAAAAAGCTCCATGGGCGGGCAATTGGGCCATCGCGACCAGGACGAGATGCTGAAAGACAACGATACCGACTTCCCTGAACCGGACGCCAAGGCAGAAAACTCCGGGAAGAAATAGCAAGTTCGTATCAATTCAAGGAAGCGGAATTTGCCATGGTCCAAGCTCAGCTTGCGACGTTGGTGGAGTTCATCCTGCCACAGTTTGCTATAACCTTTATTCATAAGGTAAAACAGCACCATGGATGATGTGGCCCAGGCAGCCCAGACAATTGCAGGATTTCTCCAGGCATTCACGCTCAACAGCGGACTGAAACTACGTTTCCGAGTCAAGCTTCGCGGCCAAAAACCTGCGTCAGAAGCTGCGGATTTTGGCACCGCTGAGACAGCTCCCGGCGATGGTCCCCGAAACCTGTACGTCGAGTTTTCCGGTCCGGATACTTCGATCCTGACAGGCCACAATGGCGAAGTGCTGAATGCGCTGGAACACATCGCCACCAAGATCCTGCGCCTTGAGCCCGAAGAGCACCACCTCGTGTCGTTCGACGCCGACCACTTCAAAGCCAATCGCGATCGCCAGATGCGCGACTCCGCTACGGCTGCCATCGAACGAGTACGTGCGACTGGGCGGCCACACTCCTTCCCGGCAATGACCTCGCGCGAGCGCCGCATGCTTCACCTCATGCTGAGCGAATCGGGCCTGCCCACTGCATCCAGTGGCGAGGGCCCGGGCCGCTTCGTAGTACTTTACCCCGAGGGGGCCGACACATCGTCACCGATGCTTTCGGAGCCGCCGACGCGCAGGCCTGATGCGAATCGCATCCGCGATACGTTCAGGCACCGCTAACCTCGCAGAGATACACATAGAAACAGAACTACGCGCTGGCCGA
>JALYIG010000237.1 GCA_030775885.1 Acidobacteriota bacterium
GCTTGAACTCGGTTATGTCAATACAACTGCCGATGTAGCCGGAGAAGGCTCGCTCAGGCCCTTCGAGCAGCGGTATGGCGGTATTGATCACCCATCGCCACGTGCCATCCTGACGCCGCAGGCGGTACTCCATCCTGAAGGCCTCACGCGCATCGAAGCGCGTGGTGTAGGTCTCCATACACCGGTCGAGGTCCTCCAGATGAATACCTTCCGCCCAACCGAACCCCAGCTCCTGGTTCAGGTCTCGTCCGGTGAACTGCAGCCAGGTGCGGTTGAACCACGTGCACCTCTTGGTCGTATCGGCCATCCAGATAAGCACCGGCGCGGAGTCTGCCATCAACTGGAAACGCCGGTCGCTGGCGCTCAAGGCTTCTTCGATGCGCTTTTGCCGCGTGATGTCCCGGGCGATTTTCGCTGCCCCGATGATCTTCCCGCTCGCGTCCTTGATTGGAGAGACACTGAGGGAGATATTGATCAGCGAACCGTCCTTGTGCTGACGGATGGTTTCGTAGTGATCGATCCGCTCGCCACGTCGCAGTCTATCCAGTATTCCCGGTTCCTCATCGATGTGATCCTCGGGCATGAGTATCGTTACAGGCCTGCCTACCGCCTCGTCAGCCAAATAACCAAACATGCGTCGGGCACCTGCGTTCCAGGTGACGATTACGCCCTCGAGAGTCTTCGTGATGATTGCGTCATCCGAGGACTCCACTGCGGCTGCCAGTCGACTGAGCTCCTCGGTCTTGCGCTCGAGGGCATCCTTGATGGCCAGCAGCTCGCCCTCCGCGCGCTGTCGGGCCGCAAGAATGCTCTCCACGTTCTTGAAGGCCGTCTCGCGCAGCTTCGCCTCTTCCATCTCGTCTGGCATCACGCCGCTCTGAGCGTCTGCTCGGCGAGAGCCGTGCCCAGCACGCGTGCTCGGATCTTCGCAAAGGCTATCTCGCGCGTCGTGGAGAAGTCATCGCAGAAGGGAGAGAACCCACAATCGTCCGTCGTTCCCAGTTGCTCCACGGGAATGTATTGCGCCGCCTCGAGGACCCGGTCGCGCACCTCTTCCGGTGTTTCGACGCGAGCATCGATCGGTGAGATCACGCCCACGAACACACGTTGGTGGGCTTTCAGGTGATCACGGATGATCTTCAGGACGCGGGGGCGATCCGGCTCACCGGCGAGGGAGACATAAAAGTGCGCGAGGTTGAGCTGAAACAGGCTGGGCAGGAGCTCTGCGTAATCGGCATCCGCGCTATGCGTCGAATCGCGGTCTCCTCCTGGGCAGGTGTGCACTCCGATCTGGCCGCGCTCGGCTGCGGAAAAGCGCGAAAGCGCCAGGTTGTTAAGGTCGATGAAGCTCGCCAGCAGCTCACCCGACGGGTCGACCTTGACTGCAAGGCGCCCTTCGGTGAAATCGACCTGCACTTTGGCGGCCCCGTTCTCGAAGCATCGCCGCACTTCATAGACATGCTCGCCGATGAGGTCTTCGATGAAGCGCTCCCGCGGGTAGCCGTTGAGCCCCTCTGCGGGGTATAGGAGGCTGAGGGCAGAAGGCGAGATCACCGCTTGCTTAAGCGGACGCACCGTGTAGCGCCTTGCGGCACTTACGTATCGGTCCGCATAGCGCTTGTAGCGAAAAGGACCCGCCGTCAGCCGAGGCATTCGCCGGACATGCCCAGCCGCAAAAGGGATCTTGAACCCATCGGGGGCTGTGTTGGGCAGACCCTCTACCGCATAGGTCCAGAAGTTGTGGTACTTGTATTGTTCCCCGTCCGTGATGATCGGGGATCCGGTCGCCTCGAACCGCTCGATTGTGTCCCGAAGAGCCTCATCGTAGAGGTCCTGAAGGCTTGGGTCATCGCAATCGCCCACTGCAGTCAACGCATCAACCAGCGCCCGGGGGCGCGGAATGCTCCCGATAGGCTCGGTAGGAATCGCCATACTTTTTGGGCCCGCCAGCTCAGAGGGTCCCTATTCTATTTCAGCGTCGCCGTGCCGTCCCAGCCATCGGACTTGCACAATGCTGCCGCCGGCCTCGAAGACGCCGCTTCGGCGAGGGGCCTCGAATTCGACTGTATGCCCCTCGCACTGGAGATGGCGGCATTGGGGTTCCTCACGCTTGCGCATGGATCCGAGGCGAACTCTCCGAGCGTTCTACTTCGGGACTGGATCCTCCGCAACTGCCGCGGCGGACCCGGAGATAATCTACGACCCCGCCGATGCGCTCCCAGCCGAGCGTCAATCCGCCATTCCTGCGCGAGCTCATGTCGCGACAATGACAGAGGATTCTCGCGACGGCATCCAAACAATCCTGTGCTCTGCCCAGCCCATCAGGCACCCGGACGTACCGTGCGAGAGTCAGCCGGCTGTTCTTGGAGGGGTGACGACACTGGCTGTCGATTAAGCCCGCCAAGCAGAAGTTGCCGTAGCACGTCGGCATGGGACCGCGCGTCGGCCTCCCGATCGCGCTGCGAGGCAGCAGTACGCTGGCGCCCCTTGTTCTCTTCCTCCTGCGCCATTGCTTGCAACAGATTGGCACGTTGCTCGAATTGTCTGATGGCGGCCCACAAGGCAGCGTCCACGTTTTCGTTCAACCCCTTCTCGAGGGAGTTGCAAGACAGCGCGTGACCTGTCAAACACCGATACCGCAGGCCGTCGTGCCGTTGTTTCCACAGCGGCCCTCCGCAATCCGGACAGGTGAACGGGCTCAAATCGCCAATCCTGTTCTCCAATTCCACTGATGAGCGGCCGGTCTCCGCGATCTGCGCCTCGAGTTTGAGGTCATCGGGAATGCTGGTAGCTACCACGCCAGGTTGCTCCACTATGTGCTTAATCACGCTCGCTATCTCCTGCGCTGCAACGACATGGTCGATACCGCCGGCGCGGATTGCGGATGTAGGCATGTCACCGACCAGTGCATCCGCCGGCGCTTGAACGATGGCGATACCGCCACAGCGCTTGATGGCGGATATTCCAGCGCTGCCGTCGTCCAGAGCTCCACTCAACCAGATGCTGGTCTGCGGGAGCGATATAGACGGTACCGGACACAATCGGGTCACCGTCCCTCGCACATTTGACCGGCAAGGCGCTCCCGTCATTCAGGAGGTCGACAAAAGTGTCGTTCGAAGCAGGTGGCCTGTGCACAACGACGAACAATGCGGCGGCCAAGCTTGGCGGAATCGTCCCCAATATGTCTCGCAGTGGTTTAAGGGCGCCGGCCGAGCCTCCTATAACCACAATGTCATGATTCATGGGGGCGACCCAGCATCGATCGTGCCGTGGACCGACCTTTTGACCTTTTTGCGACTTCGGGTCTGCGCTGGGCAGCAGTCACCGATCTTGCCGGACCGGTCAGCCCGCAACTCACGACTGACGCGTGAATGGATGTGTGGCTTGGTCCGATATCGCCCGCAAGGTCATTGGAGATGTGGGGTGCTGCGTCGCGATGGACTACCATCGCCCGCCCCGAGCGCGCTAATTAGATCGTGCTGCGCCTCGGGCTTGGATCTCCGGATGTAGCGGCATCGCCGGATGTAAGTTTCGTAAGGCCTGCTGTCGATTTCCGCGTTGCTGTTTCGTCTTTACTCAGTCGGATCCCCAAATGACCAGTGAAAGGAGACGGAAGATGGCCAAAAACGTGATTTGCCTTTGGTATGACGGCACAGCAGAAGAGGCCGCCAGGTTTTACGCGCAGACTTTTCCGGACAGCGCCGTGAGAGCAATCCACCGTGCCCCTGGCGACTACCCGAATGGCGAAGAAGGACAGGTGCTGACTGTAGAGTTTACGGTACTGGGAGTGCCCTGCCTCGGCTTGAATGGCGGGCCGGCCTTCAAACACAGTGAAGCCTTTTCATTTCAAGTCATCACCGACGACCAGGCCGAGACCGATCGCTACTGGCATGCAATCGTCGGCAATGGCGGAGCCGAGAGCCAGTGCGGGTGGTGCAAGGACAAGTGGGGCTTGTCCTGGCAGATCACCCCACGAGTGCTCCTGGAGGCAACTACCGATCAGGACCGTGCGGCCGCGAAGCGCGCGTTCGAGGCGATGATGAAAATGAAAAAGATCGACATCGCCGCCATTGAGGCGGCACGGCGCGGACGGGCTTAGACTCCAGTGGTCGTACTCAGCCCGGCGGCCTTGCACTCATCGCCGGATATCCGTCACGGCGTCGCTTACCAGAGCAATTTCCGCGCGCGTGGTGCAACTGTGGTCAATCGCCATTCACGTGGGTGGCGCTTCTGGAACGGCGGCCGCCGCATCAAGCGTTGACTTGCCGCCATTGTCGAGCGCGATGTTGATGCGCAAAATTGTGTCGTTCAGGTTCACCAATCCTTTCGCCTGTCTGATGAGCGCACGGTCTTACGCCGCGAATGTAAGGACTCCCGCGTTATTGCAGGCCGAGAGGGTTTGCGGCTGCATCCATGTCGCGACCCCGAGCCTGTTCACCTACGTAGATTGAATGACTATAATAGTCATTGTGACCATCCTGGAGAGAAACGTGGAGACGGATATCTGGACCGTTGCGCAAGCCAAGGCCAAACTGAGTGAAGTCATCGAGAACGCCCACAAACACGGCCCGCAGATAATTACGCGAAACGGCCGTCGAACCGTTGTCATCGTCGCGGCCGAGGAATGGGAGCGCAAGACTCAGCGTAGCGGCTCGCTGGCGGATTTCTTTGCGGCCTCTCCACTGCGGGGTTCTGGATTGACAGTCCGCCGCTCCAAGGATCGGCTGCGCAAGACAGGCCTGTGAGCTTTCTACTCGACACGAACGTTGTCTCCGAGTGGACCAAGCCGCGCCCCAACCCTGGGGTGATCGAGTGGCTCACTCAAGTCGAAGAGGATGAAGTCTTCATCAGTGTCATTACCTTCGCTGAGCTGCGGCACGGCATTGAACGACTGCCCGCGGGTGCCCGTCGCCGACGCCTCGATGAGTGGCTGCGTGGCGAGCTTCCGCTGCGGTTCGAGGGCCGGATCGCTTTAATCGACGGTGCCGTCGCTGATGAATGGGGGCGTGTAGTCGCGCAACGCGAGGCCAGAGGTCGGCCCATTCAGGCGATGGACGCGCTTATCGCCGCCACCGCACAAGTCCACAGTCTGACGCTGGTGACACGCAACGCATCGGACTTTCAGGCGTCCTTGAAGGCCGTTCTGAATCCGTGGACATAACGGCGTAGACCGCTTCTTAGCGCGTCGCGGAGGCGAGCAACACAACATCGGCGAACTCCCGCCGATCCGCAGCCCGGCGCTGGCTGCGGAAGGCAAGAAAGGCCGCGTCGAGAGCAGGACATTGGCCGGGAGCGGCCATCCCCCGCGCGCTTTGCCAATCAATAGGTTATTGATTCAAAACAGACCTGAATCCCCTCGAAACCCCTGACGTCCCCGAATCTGCCAGTGGATTTGCCAGTGGACGAACGCCAGTAGGCAACGATTGCGGCAACGTAGTACTTGCGAGCCGCGGCTTTCGTAGTACAATTCGTACTACGATCTGTCATTGCTCGGTACTGCACAAATGGATGAACTCATCTCCTTTTCCCTTCGCATCCCCAAGACCCTGGCCGCCACTATCGAGTCCACTGCCAAGCGCTTGGGCATGAGCAAATCCGAATACGCACGCCGTGCGATGGAGGAATTCGAGGAGCGTCTGATGCATGAGCGCATTGCCGATCTCTCGCGCCAGCTCGCCGCTCACAGCGCTTCCGCCGCACGCTCCATGGAAGGCAGCACCCCGGACGGGCTGGAATGACCAAGGCCGTCCGGCGGGGTGAGGTCTGGGCCGTCGACTTCGAGCCTCAAACGCACCGCCAAGAGCCAGGGAAGAAGGAACGACCGGCACTCATCATCCAAACCGATGCGCTCAACAAAGCTGGCCATCCAACGACCATCGTCGTTCCAGGCACCAGTCAAGTGGACGCTCTGCCCCCGGGAGATAATTTCCCGCTGCGTGTGCGCGTTCAGAAGACCGCAGATTTGAAGCACGACACGGATCTGCTCATCGATCAGGTTCGCGCGATCTCAAACGCTCGATTCATGTTTCGCTATTGCACGGTACCATCCAATGTCCTGAAAAAGGTGGAAGAGGCTCTACGGCTGTTGACGGCCCGCTAACATTCCGCCGATGGTCCGACCGACCGCACTCTTTGTTGATCGCCGGCATACCATCAAGATATCAGGTGCTCAGTATCATCTTAGTCACCTACATAACTACACCCGCAAGGGATTTATTGGTCTGCTAAATACGCTCAGCATGCCCATGAGTGGTATGTTTGATGGGGTATTCGGATCGGCAATCCGATACGAGTTTCGCACCTCCGAGAGACCGGTAGAATCTGTACCCAACAGTACAAGCCTTTTCGAAAGTATGTGCACACCTGAACAAATCCAGAAAGCCGTCGATCACCTAACTGTTAATCCCACGCTCCACCGAGCAATCGACTGGCCTAAGACCGCCCGCGATTCGAGATCTGCCGGCCTGTATGCATGGTACGTAGACCCTGCAGGCGCCAGTGATCTAACCCGTGGACTCAAGTTCGGCGTGCAACCGGGGCTGATTTACGCGGGACAGACTGGACAACGATGCCGAAGTCCGGCAAACGCAGCAACAGCACGCTGAAGTCGCGTATTGGGAGCAATCACATCAAAGGACGAGTTGCGCGATCTACGCTGCGCCGCACGCTCACCGCGTGCCTGAACGACGTCTTACGACTAGAGGCAGTTGGACCCAAAGAGCTTACGAAGGATTCCGAGGGGCGTCTGACGGACTGGATATGCCAGCATCTATCGATTGCCATCCACCCCAGTGATGACCGTGATGGCCTGCTCGAACTTGAGGCCGCCGTCCTTCAGGAGATCGATCCACCCCTGAATTTAGGCGGGTGCGCGACCAGTGCATTACGCGCGCGGCTATCAGAGGTCAGAAATCAGAAGAAATAGAATGCTCTTCATGCTTTTGTGGCGACGGTGTTAGATCTGAGCATCGCTAATCAGATTTGCACTTACCACCATTTTACCGCCGGGCCAGTCCGCGGACGGTGTGGCGCCCGGAAAGGCGAAACGTAAGTGCTTGAATCTGGCGGAGAGAGAGGGATTACTCGGCGCGGCGCGCCTCGCCCCTTCGGGCCGCCCTCCGGGTGTTGACAAAACCAACGACGCCGGCTTTTCGCCACCACGGCGCGAGATATAACGCGGTCCTGAAACGTACCCTACGGGCGTTATCCCTCTCCGTCGTCGCTCGGGCCCAGAGCCACGTCAAACCGAAGCATGACGCGTACCGATTTATTCTGGCGGAGAGAGAGGGATTCGAACCCGCGGCCATGTCTTACGAATCAACAACTTATTGATCCACAAAGAGGCCGAGTCCTCCTAACTTCCCTGGCGTCCCCGGCTTTGCCAGTGGCTTTGCCAGTAGGGTCAACTTCGAACTGTGACCCTGCTTTCGTCGCCCGCGTTCGGCACCACCGAGATCGGGAACCCAGCGTAAAGATAGTCAGCGAAAAGGTCCAATGAGCCGATCGAATGATGGTCCGGACCACTCGCGCCCACCGGACTCCGCCACAGATCGGGTCCCTCTCCCCCTACACTCATGTGCGCAATTTCGGGGGCAGGTCGGAACATCCCCTCGGACGACAGCTTCCGACCCCTTGCCGCCCACTAGAACGACCGCCTTGCGGGACTCGGCCCGGCCTCAAGAAACTGCGATCCTTGGTTCCAACGGGGTATTAGATACCCTCGCATTTCTGATTCCGCTTTAACGCCATTTCAGGCGCTGGAACACTCGAGCTCCGCTCCACATCTTGCCGCTCTGTGCTCAGGTCTCCGTGAGGATTAAACGATCGCCGGCAAGTTGATAATGACGTTGCTCGTGTCTGCCAATTACTATTGGAAAAGTCAGGCTAACTCGCGCTACATTCGGCAAACTGCAGCGCACGTGAGATCATACCGCGTAAAACTGTTCAGGTCCGGTTTCCCGCTAATAGCTCGTGCGCAATCTCCCCTTGCCGACATCAGGCCGGTTACAACGAGAGCTCACGAGATATCGTCCCTACGATCCACTGGGTGCCCGGGTGCATCCGTAAGCCCAGATTCTCCGAACATATCTACCTGCGAAGTGCTACAAACCATTGTGGATTGTAGGGCAATTATAAATCCAACTCGACCAGCGCCGAGGCCGGTCGCGCACAGCAGATCAGGACGAAACCTTTACCGGGCTCGCACACCGGCTGCGGATTGTTGACGAGCTTTCCTGCGATCAGAGCCGTCTCGCAGGTGAGGCAGCTTCCCGTTCGGCAGTTGAAAGGAGGAGTTAGCCCCCTCTGTTCCGCGAGTTCGAGCAAGGACAGACCGCAATCG
>JALYIG010000238.1 GCA_030775885.1 Acidobacteriota bacterium
ACCTCGAACCTCGAATCTCGCCCCTCTCCACCTCCGACTCCTCACTAAAATCCTCATCATCCCCCTGATGGCCTTGGCCACCGCCTTTTTCGGCTGCATCTCTCTCGTCTGCGGCTTGTGGGACAACTCCGGCCGCCAGCAGCACGCGGTCGCCCATGCCTGGGCCCGCACCATGCTCGCGCTCTCGTTCTCCAGGGTCGCCGTCATCGGCAAAGAAAAGCTTAACCCCCGCGAGCCCGCCGTCTACGCCTCCAACCATCTCAGTTATATGGATACGCCGGCGCTCTTCGCCAGCCTGCCCTTCCAGTTCCGCATCCTCGCCCGCGCGTCTCTTTGGAAGATCCCCTTCGTAGGCTGGTATCTCCATCGCTCCGGCCAGGTCCCCATCGACGCCAGCAGCTCGCGTTCCGCCATCGCTGGCCTGCTCCGCGGAGTCAAGGCGCTCAAATCCGGCCTCCCGCTTTTCGTCTTCCCTGAGGGCGGCCGCGCTCCCGACGGCACTCTCCAACCCATGGCCTCCGGCACCGCCTTCATGGCGATCCGAGCCGGAGTGCCGCTGGTCCCGCTCGCCCTGATCGGCACCTACGAGCTGCTGCCCATGCACACCTACGCCCTCCGCCCGCGCCCCCTCAAAATCATCGTCGGCGACCCTATCTCCACCGCCAACCTCACCACCCGCGACGCCGACGCCCTAACCGAACGCCTCTTCGCCGCCATCAACACCATGTACCACGCCCACGCAGACCCATCCGCCTAGCCGCCCCCGCACTCACCCACCCACACTCCTCCTCCTTCACGACTCATCCTGCCCGGAATACCCTCAATCGGGCATTCCTGCCTTTGGTCGGGATAAGGATGCCGTCACGCTCGATCACGAGCACACTTCAGGTCAGGAGAAAACACCCATGCGAATCAGATCAATCTTCATTCTCGGCAGCGCAATCCTGACGGCATCCACTCTGTTGGCCCAGTCTTCACCAGCCCAGCCCTCACCAGCCCAGCCCCCGGCCACCACGTGGGAGTTGCCGCAGCACCTCACCGTAAAAGACAGCGGTCCCCGCACCTATCGGTTCACGGTGGACTACAACATGGCAAACAACAAGGGTGAGATCATCCAGCGCCAGCGCTTGATTGGCGACTACACCCGCGGGCTGGCGAACGGGGAAGTGAGCTGGAAGGACGTTTCGCAAGCCCAGGCCGACGGCCTCACGACCCCGTTTGCCGCGGCGCAGAAGCGTGATTTCATGGAAGGGTTCAAGTACCGCGACGACCTGGCCAGTACGATGAACTCTGACTTCTTCAAAGGGTTCCCGCCCACCGCGGTCTTTGAGCGTAATCTGGTTTGGGACACCGGCATGATGGAATACTTCGGCCAGGGCTTCTTCGATCACCTCAGCCTGAATGTGCCCTTCCACAGCGGCTCCGAAGCGGCCATCAAGATGCCGGGCGTTGGCTCGTTTCAAAACCGCGACATCGTGCTCGAATGGGTTGGCCGTTCGCGTAGAAACGGTCAGGACTGCGCTCTGATCCAGTATCAGGCATTCATGAATCCGCTTGACATCGCCAATGGCGGGATGACGATGAAAGCGCGCAGCGACTACTGGGGAGAGATCTGGGTGTCGCTCGCAACCAAGCAGATTGAATACGGCACCATCTACGAGAACGTGACGGGAGAGCTGAAACTGCCGGGCCAGGACACGCCGCAGAATGTCAGCGTCTTCCGCGCCGGTGCGTTTGAACCAGTTAACGTAAAGTGAGGATTGCAACAGCCAAGGGGCAATGAAATGGCGCCGACGAAGAGCAATTGGTTGTTCTCCCTGCTTTGGATCAACGGCGCGGTAGCCGCTGTGTTTGGGATTCAACTGGCGGTTAACCAGAACTGGCTTGCCGGGAGCCTGCTGCATGCGTTGGCATACTCCCTGTTGGTTGCCAACATAACCGGGATTCTCGGCATGCTGGTTCTGAACGGGATACTAAACAGCCTGGTTCTGCGCAAGATCCCGCCGATCCCCGTGATGGTCGTCGGCGTCCTCGTCATTTCCGCTGCGTGCCTGTTGCTGGCCCAAACGCTGTTCATGGAGTTCCGCTTGATTGTTCCCCAGAACTTCTGGCGAGACTACCTTAATACGCTGCGTATCGCCATGCCGCTGGCCGCGGTCTTCGGCCTGGGCGCGATGGTTCATGGATCGCTGCGCGAGCGCATTCAATCTGGAGAGAAAAAGCTTCAGGAGAAAGTGCTGGCAGAAGAGAAGGCGCAAAAGCTGGCAACGGAGGCGCGGCTTCAGTCGCTCGAATCGCGCATCCAGCCGCACTTCCTGTTCAACACGCTGAACTCCATCAGTTCGCTGATTGCCGAGGATCCAGTGCGCGCCGAAGAGACGGTGGGACGGCTGGCCGTGTTGCTGCGTGCCTCGCTCGATACCAGCAATCAGCCGCTCATCTCGCTGCGGCAGGAGCTTACCATGGTGGAAAGCTACGTCGACATCCAGAAGGTGCGCTTTGGCGACAAGCTTCGCGGATCGGTCCAGGTGTGTGCCGCATTGCAGGACGCAAAGGTGCCTCCCATGTCGGTGCAGGCGCTGGTCGACAATGCGGTGAAGCACGGCATCACTCCGCAGCCCGGCGGCGGAGAATTCCTGGTGACGGCCGCAGCGGATAACGGCAGCCTGCGGATTGAGGTGCAGGACTCCGGGCCAGGTTTCGATTTGACCGCGGTCCGCGCAGGCCACGGTCTCGACAACCTGGTCGAGCGGCTCGACGCTCTCTTCGGCCCCGCAGCGCGCTTGAATGCATTCCGAAGAGAGGGCCGCTCCATCGTGGAAATGGTTTTACCCCTGGTATGAAATTGCGTGCTTACCTGGTCGACGACGAACCGCTCGCGCTGAGGCGCCTGCACCGCATGCTGGAGCAGACCGAAAACGTCGAGGTGATCGGCAGCGCGTCGGAGCCGGAGCAAGCGGTTGCAGCACTGACCGCGGATCCGCCCGACATCTGCTTTCTCGATATTCAAATGCCGCGGCTGAATGGCTTCGAGGTTCTCGAGCAACTCCCAGTTCAACCCAACGTCATCTTCACCACCGCCTACGACCATTACGCGCTGCAGGCGTTCGGAGTGGATGCGGTCGATTATCTGCTCAAGCCTATCGACCCCGAACTCCTCCAACGGGCACTCAATAAGGTGGAAAGGCTGCGCGCCTCCGGACCTCTCGCGGCACCCGACTATCGGGCGCTTCTCAAACAGCTTGCGGATTCGCTGCTGGACACCAGGCCCGCAAATTATCTGGAACGAATTGCCTCGCGGCTCGGAGATCGCCTGTGGTTCATCGACCTGCCCCAGGTGACGCACTTCTATGCAGAAGATAAGTTGACCTACGCAGTATCTGGCGGCAAGTCCTACGCGGTGGATTTTTCAATCGCTCACCTCGGCGAAAAGCTGGATCCGAGGCACTTTGTGCGCATTCACCGCAGCACCATCGTGAACCTCCCATGGATCAGCGAAGTGACATCCTTACCGGGAGGGGCCTTGAATATCCGCCTCAAAGATGCAAAGCGCACGGATCTCACCGTCGCACGCGATCGTGCGCGTGACTTCAAGACGCGAATCGGATACTAGCGTCCTGTCTCTTAAGGAATATCGGATTAAGTCCGCGTCTTGAAAGGGCGTGGCTTCAGCCACGCCACAAGTCCAGCCAAATGTGCGCGGCTTTAGCCGCCGAGGGAATGTCCGCTCGTCCGTGCGATCTTGTCCAGAGCATCCCTAAGTCCATCTCGCGGCAGTTTCGCCCTCTAGCCACTATGACGAGAAGCGTGCTCTCGGAGACCTGACCGTAAAAATCCAACTCTTCATTAGTCTTGTCGTCCAAGTGAAGAGAAGCGCGTTTAGGGGGACCTATCAACATCTGGTTCAAGACCTTCCGCCCTTCCGACACGACCGCCGTGTCCGGAACCACCTTTCAGGTATTCACCAGGGTTAGCTCCGACAACCCGTTTGAAGGCTTTGCTGAATGCAGCGTTGGACTCGTAACCGACCGACTGAGCGATCTCTACGAGTTTCTTGTCACGTTGTTTGAGTAGCTGCATTGCCTTCTGCATCCGCCACTCAGTTACGTACTCTAGCGGTGTCTGTCCGAGTAGGTCTTTGAATCGTGCCGCGAATCCGGAGCGAGACATTCCCGCGGCCTCTGCCAAGGATTCGACCGTCCAAGGTGTGTTCACTCGCTCGTGAACCGCATTCAGAGCTGCGCCTATCCGGGGATCGAAGATCGCACGAAGCCATCCTTGGTTGCGTCCCGGTTCGGACGCGATGTGCGCCCGGAGTATTTGGATGAACAGAACCTCGGCCAGCCGGGTCGCGACTACTTCAGATCCCGGTGCCTCTCCTGCCATTTCTGACGCCAGAGCCTGCATGGTGATGTGCATTGCAAGCGTGTGCGCCTGATCGGCCCTAATCAAAATGAAGCGCGGTAAGAGCTGCGTAAAGGGCTTCAGACTGGCTCGTTCGAAACTGATGGAGCCGCAGACAATTGTCGTTGGTGCGCCTCCGCCTCCGTAGTTAACGACGGTGTTAGCTTTAGCGGCTATCTCGCGGAAGGTCGACTTTGGACGTGTTCGCGGGCTGTCGCGCATGACGATCGAGGTGTCACGGGCCAGCAGGAAGCAGTCGCCGCCGGCCAGGGGGATCGGGTCCGGAATGCCTTCGACACTCAGCCAGCAGTTACCGCGCGAAAGCATTGCAAAGTGCGCTACATCTGGCAATGAATTCGTTTCGCTGCCGGAGGGCGTCCCTTTCTCCTGGGTCTGTCTTTCCCGAGTCAAGCCCCACGGGGCTGTAGCTTCAAGCCTGTGCTCACCGAAAGCAGTTACGCGCATCGTCCTAAATATGTCTGTTATCGAGTCCAAGTCAGCCTCCCCTCTTTGGACGAATAGACAACATTTGTGGACTCCTAAGCAGTTCTCGTCCATTACTGAAGGAATCTACTCCACTGTAGCGGATCACACAACTACCGAGGGAGTCATTATGGGAAAGCTTGAAGGTAAGGTCGCAGTCATCACAGGCGGGTCGAGCGGCATGGCGCTGGCGAGTGCCAAGCTGTTCGTTGAGGAGGGTGCCTACGTTTTCATCACAGGCCGGCGACAGGAGACGCTCGACGAGGCCGTCAAGCTGATTGGCCGGAATGTAACCGGTGTGCGCGGGGACGCAGCCAATCTCGACGACCTCGACTGCTTGTTCGAAACGGTCAAGCGGGAAAAGGGCAAGATCGACGTTCTGTACGCGAGCGCCGGTATAGGCTCGGCCGTCGCCCTGGGCGAGATTACCGAGCAGCACTTCGATGCTGAGTTCGGCCTGAATACGCGCGGCACGCTGTTCACGGTCCAGAAAGCGTTGCCGCTGTTCAACGATGGCGGATCGATCTTCATGACCGGGTCAGTTGCTTCGGTGAAAGGTTTTCCTGGCTTCGGCGTGTATGCGGCGAGCAAGGCGGCGTTGCGTTCCTTCGCACGCACATGGCTCAACGAACTGAAGGGTAGGAACATCCGGGTGAATGTGTTGAGCCCGGGGCCGATCGCCACACCGATGCAGGACCAGGTTCTCACCCCCGAGGCCAGGCAGATGTTTGAATCGCTGATCCCGCGGGGAACGATGGGTCGTCCTGAGGAGATTGCGTCAGCAGCGCTGTTTCTCGCTTCAGACGATTCAAGCTTCGTGAATGGGGTGGACCTGGCTGTCGACGGCGGCTTCTCGGCTATCTGAAGTCGGCGGATCCCGGTGAGTGCATCGTCGCAAAGGCACTCACCGAGATTCGATAGGTAACCAAAGTCAACACGAATTGGAGAAGTCAGCATGAGCTACGCAATCGTAGGATTCGGCCAGATAGGCCAGGCCCTCGCCCACGCCTTCGCTCGTAAAAATATCAACGTGACCGTCGCCAGCCGCCGGTCGCCGGAGGAGTTGGCACCGCAGGCTCGGGCGATTGGACCCACGGTCGTCGCCGGGTCGCTCCAAGATGCGCTCCAGGCTGACATGATCATCTTGGCAGTCCTGTTCGAACAACATCGCGAGGTTGCGAAAGCCCTGCAGAGCTGGAAAGGCAAGACGATCATCGACACGACGAACGCGTTTGGCGTCTCCCCCAAGGAACTGGATGGCCTCCTGTCCTCGGCCTTCGTCGCCAAAGCGTTCAAGGATGCCAAGCTCGTGAAGGGCTTCAATCATCTCATTGCAGCCACCCTGGCCACCGACCCGGTTGTCGAGGGTGGCCACCGTGTCGTCTTTCTGTCCAGCGATCACGAGGACGCATTCGCTCCCGTGGAGATCTTGGCCAAACAGCTCGGGTTCGCACCCGTCATCTTGGGAAAGCTCAACGAGGGTGGCGCGCTGGTGCACGCACGCGACCGCACTTGGGGTCCACTCATCTTCCAGGATTTGTTTAAACAGAAGCAGTAATCGGATCTCGGTGAGTGCACGGTCGCCAATGCACTCACCGGCGTCGGATTTGTCCTCACAAAGTCGGCTTCTCATCAGCAATCGCGGTGGGAACTCTCTCGGAAGAAAATTGAAGCCCTGCCACTAACGCACGCGGCAGCAGTGCTTCACTGCTTGCACATGGAGTTGTTTGCGTTCACCACGAAAAAGCTGATGCTGAGCGGAGCCAGCGCGGCGGGACCCAGACTCGTAGCAAGTCCTTCGATTTTGGGCAGATCGCCATCCGCGGTAAGCATCAGCGTTTTGCCGTTCAGTTTTACTGTCCTCTCTTGCAGCTCATCCGAGGTCAAGCTGTAGCGCTCGCTCCCTTCCGCAAGCGCGAGGCTTTGGGCATGATCTTTATCAAGATTGATGGCAAGCAGAGTCACCTTGCCGGGCTGTCCGGCAGTACACTGCGCAAATATTTCTAGTTTCTGCGACGGGGCCGCACCTGCATCCAGCACAGTTGTGCCCATCAGGTGGTGCCACAAGAGTGCGGCCCAATAGTTGGGACGAGGCGTAAGCGTCCGGCCGTCAATCAGAGCGTAGTCGCTCGCTGCCAGCGTGTTGTGCATCACGACCTGCACGTTCCGTGTGGCAAGAGTTCCGAGTTGGTACAGGTAGCGGAAGGTGTCCAGATAGGTCGACGCCCAGCGATCGCCTCCGCAGGCCGCTTCGCCCGTCTCCGACAGCCATATCGGCTTGCCTAGTGCGGCTTTGTCCCGCAGTTTTGCATAAAATTCTTCCACATTGTCCGTGCGTCTAAGGAACTCAATGGTCAGCGCCTCATCCGGTGAGACACCAATCTTAACCGGCGAGCGCGCCGCGCACCGTTCCGAGATTGCGGGATACACATGGTAAGAAAACACATCCAGGTCGCCGGTTCCGGTTGCCTTCAGCAGATCTTCCGAGGGAAGCACTTTCATCCGCGAAGGCGATCCGGATCCCTCGGCGGTTCCGCTTGGACCCAGCAGCAGCGCGCCTGGCGCGCTCGCGCGGAAGATAGGAACAAACGTTTTGAAGTCGCGGCCGTATGCCGCGGCATCGTAGCTTGCAGGAACACCCGCGACTGCTGGGATAGTCGGCTCGTTGAAAAACTCCGCCGCTGCGATGCTTCCCCCTGCCTGCCTCGTGTACCGCAGGAAAGCCTCAGTCTGCCCTGGCACCCAGGCACCGTTAGCATCCCGTGCCCCCTCACCTACGCTGAATGAAGTGACGATCTTTGCATCGACGGCCTTTGCGAAATCGATGACTCCCTTCCACTCGGCCCGGGTCAGAACACCGGCGTATCCCGAGGGTGGTTTTGCCGGAGCGGGTGCATCACTGTCCTGGAAATAAACCGTGTTCGCCCAGGAACCGCTCACGCGAATGTACGCAGGGCCAAGCGCGGCAGCAAGCTTACGAAGTCTCGGGCTGGTCAGGTCAGCGGGCGGGAGCTGCTCGAACAGGTTCGGGTCTACGCCGGCAACCCCCAGTGTTTCCAGGGCCGGCAGATCCTTGATCGGCGTGGCCGAATAGGGCCTCCAGAATCTACCGCCGATGACCTCCACCATCTCAACGTTATAGGACTGATAACGCAAATCCACCTTCGCTATCGCCTTCATCGTGTGCGGGTCCGCCTGAGCCATCGTGACTGCGGGAAAGACACACAGGATTGCAACGGCAGCGGACGAAAGAAAAACTCGCATGGTTCAGTCTCCCGAGTTATATGTTTTAAAACTCCAGTACTTGTACACGATGCAAGGACTTTCTGGCTCTATACGATGTGGCAGGACGTCACAGCTTCGCTGGTATCGCCGGACAGAATGTCGCCAAATCCTCAAGCACTGCAGGATTAGTTGCAACGCATGCTCTCACGGTGACGGCCTGATCCAGCCCACTGATTCCCGAAAGGTCATTCATGTGAGCGGCTTCACCCTGGAGACATCCCCTGCGACGTCGGCGGTCATGAGTCTGGCCTCGCCGTTCACCGTCACAGGCACGGCGATGGGGCTGGCGCTGGACATGCAAGTATCCCAGTCGCAGACCTACACCACATGCGATGCGACTGAGATCCAGCCGTTCAAGATCACGCCGACATTCAAGGTCGCTCCGGTGGACTTTTTGGTGACGAGATAAGATACGGACTTCTGGTACATTTGCCTTCGGTCGGAATGCCGCTCGGTCGAGAGAAGAGACGCCGTACGCTTTCGGGATGATATTCTGCTCGCGCTCTCCTGGATCGCTATTGCAAAGCAGCAACCGGGGAAGCGTAACATTGCACTGGGAGCTACCAGCACCAGCACCAGCATCTAACAACTAACACCTGACAACTCCTAAACCCAAACCCCAAACCCCTAACCCCTAGCCCCAAACCCCTCACCCCTGACGCCTTATGCCCAAGCCTCGCATCGCTATCCCCGTCCCCACCTCCACCGACCTCGAATACAACCGCCGCTCCTGGGCGAACTACGCCTCGGCGGTCGAACGCAGCGGCGCGGAAGCGGTAGAAGTCCCATTGAATCAACAACCTGCGGACACAGCAAAGCTGATTGCCGGATGCCAGGCGATCCTCCTCCCCGGCAGCGGAGCCGACGTCAACCCGCAAAAATACGGTGCTGAAACCGACCCTGAAACCAACCCAGCCGACCCAGCCCGCGAAAACGTCGACGAACTCCTTCTGCAGGACGCCCACAACATGGGCAAGCCGATTTTCGCCATCTGCTTCGGCACCCAGATGCTCAACGTCTGGCGCGGCGGAACGCTGGTCCAGCACCTCGCGCCCATGCCGATCAACCACCAGGCCGGCCGAGCCGTCGGAGTCGCCCACCCCGCCGCAATCGCCCCAGATTCGCTCCTGGCCCAAATCGTCGCCGCAGACCTCGAACCTGGAACCTCGAACCCCGAACCTCGCATCTCGATCAACTCCAGCCATCACCAGGCCGTCGGCATTCCCGGCGACGGACTCCGCGTCACCGCCCGCAGCCCCGAAGATGGCGTCGTCGAAGCCGTCGAAGGCACACCCGAAGGCGTCGGAGGCAACTTCGTACTCGGCGTCCAGTGGCATCCCGAGCGCACCTTCGACGAAAGCCCCGCCTCGCGCGCCCTCTTCAACCGCTTCGTGGCCGAAGCCGCCGCCTGGACCCCGCGTGCCCCGTCCAAATCGGCCTAACCATATACTGCTGTCATTGTGGGAGTGTTGTTGTCATTCGCAATGGTGCTGTCATTCTGAGCCTAGTGTCGTCAATCTAAGCATAGTGTTGTCATGAACATAGCGTTGCCGTCCAAGCATAGTGCTGTCATGAACAAAGCCTTGCCGTCCAAGCATGGAGCTGTCATTCTGAGCCGAAGGCGAAGAATCCGCATTTTGCCAGCCACGGAGGAATTCTGACTCCTGAAGCAATCGCCGCTCTGCTCCAGCCCTATGTAGCCGCCGACCGGATGGAGCGTGACTGGCCTCACATCTACGCGCAACTCGCTTCATATCTTGAACTTATCATAAAATGGAACGCTCGTACCAACCTCACAGCGATCCGCGAACCGGAGCAAATTGTCCGCCGCCATTTCGGCGAAAGCCTCTTCGCCGGCATCCATCTTGGCCGATGTTCGACGCTGCTCGACTTCGGCTCGGGTGCCGGATTTCCCGGAATCCCGATTCAAATTCTCAGTCCCGAAATCGCCGTCACCCTCGCAGAATCGCAAGGCAAAAAGGCCGCATTCCTGCGCGAAGCTCTCCGAACGCTGGGCCTTACCTCCGAAGTCTGGATTTCCCGCGTCGAATCCATGCCCGCAGACCGCCAGTTTGACACAGTAACTCTGCGCGCCGTGGACGACATGGACGCAGCCGTTGCCGAAGCCTCTCGCCGCGCGCGCCGCCAGCTTTTGATCCTCACCACCTCCGGCAGATCCTACCCCTTCTTGGCTAAGCACTTTCTATCGGCCCCTGAAATTCCGCTCCCCGAATCGCAGAACGGCGTCCTCCTCATCGCCAGTCGCCCTTAACCTCACCACTGTTCCACGTGGAACAACTGACCGGCATTGGAAGGATGTTCCACGTGGAACATGATGGATTGAGGCTGAAAGCGAGAGCCAGCCTCTAAAAAGTTTTCCACACTCGCCTCTCGTCATGTCCACTGCCCTTGCGGCCTCTGGAGTGCTTCCACAGCTTTCTCCACAGCGGAACAAACTTCTGCACAGGCTGTTGTCCTTGCCATTGCCGTTCGCTCCCGATAGGCTTCCATCTACGCCCGTGACCACGCTCTCCGCACCCTCGAATGTATTCGATATCTCGCCTGCCGCGGCATTTTCCAAGGTGCTCGCCGTCGTAAACCAGAAGGGCGGCGTCGGCAAAACGACCACTGCCATCAACCTCGCGGCTGGGCTTGCGCTCGAAGGCCTGCCTACACTGCTGATCGACTGCGATCCGCAGGCGAACGCTACAGGGGGGCTCGGCGTTGCGCGGGACGAGACGCGGCTGAGCGTGTACGACGTCCTTATGGGGAACGCCACCCTTGACGAAACCCTGGTGGACACGGGGGTTGAGGGCTTGAAGCTGCTGCCGGGAAGCAAGAACATGATCGGCGCCAATCTCGAACTGGTGAGCCAGGAACGGCGCGAGTTCCGTTTGCGCGAGGCGATTGAATCGATTCGTCACAATTATCCATTCATTGTTCTGGACTGTCCGCCGGCTCTTGATCTGTTGACTCTAAACGCTTTAGTGGCGTCTGACGGGCTCCTGGTGCCGATGCAGGCCGAATATTTTGCGCTCGAAGGAATTACCGAGCTGATGCAGACTCTGGATCGCGTATCGCAGGCGTTCAACCCGACGCTGGCGCTCGAAGGCGTGCTGCTGACCATGTACGACGATCGGACGAACCTGTCGCAGCAGGTGACTGACAATCTGAAGGGATTTTTCGGCGAGAAGCTATTGAAGACGACGATTCCCCGCAACATCCGGCTGGCGGAAGCGCCGAGCCATGGAAAGCCTGTGCAACTCTACGATCCGCGGTCGCGCGGGGCTGAGGCTTATAC
>JALYIG010000239.1 GCA_030775885.1 Acidobacteriota bacterium
TTGTTATTCTTGAGGCATATGAGCGATAAAGCAGAACAGCTTCGGCAGCAGATCCTCGACCTGACCGCGCAATATCACGCTGTGAAGTTTCCGGCAAAAGAGTTCATTCCCGGAACCTCAGTGGTGCAAGTCTCCGGCAAAGTTATCGGACCCGAGGACATCTGCTCGGTGGTAGATTCGGCTCTCGACGGGTGGTTCACCACCGGCCGCTTTGCTAAGGAATTCGAACGCAAGCTGGCGCGCTTCATCGGCGTGCGTTCAGCGAGCCTAGTCAACTCCGGTTCCTCCGCCAACCTTGTCGCTCTCAGCGCGCTGACTTCGCCGAAACTGGGTCCACGGCAATTGAAGGCCGGCGACGAAGTATTGACCGTCGCTGCCGGCTTTCCCACCACGGTGAATCCAATCTTTCAGAACCGTTTGGTTCCCGTGTTCGTTGACGTGGACCTCCCCACGTATGACATTGACGTTACCAAGCTTGAGGCCGCATACAGCCCTAAGATGAAGGCGGTGATGATGGCCCATACGCTCGGCAACGTCTTCAACCTGGATGCCATTACAGCGTTCTGCAAAAAGTACAACCTGTGGCTGATCGAAGACTGTTGCGATGCCCTCGGTTCAACATATAGGGGCCGCAAGGTCGGTACCTTCGGCGATATCGCCACCGTCAGCTTTTATCCCGCGCACCACATCACCATGGGCGAAGGCGGCGCAGTGATGACCGATAAGCCCATCCTGCAAGTGCTGATCGACAGCTTCCGCGATTGGGGCCGCGACTGCTGGTGCGAGCCCGGAATGGACAATACCTGCGGCAAGCGCTTCGACTGGCAACTGGGAACGCTGCCTTGCGGCTATGACCACAAGTACACTTACTCGCACGTCGGATACAACCTCAAGGCGACTGACATGCAGGCGGCGCTGGGCGTCTCGCAGATCGAAAAACTCCCCCATTTTATTGCTCGGCGCAAGGAGAATTTTGCCTATCTCAAGGCTGCGCTCAAGCCGCTGGAAGAGTTCCTCATCCTGCCGCAGGCCAGCGAAAACTCCGACCCAAGCTGGTTCGGATTCCCCATCGGCGTCAAGACAGACGCGCCCTTTACCCGCGATCAACTGACGAAAGCGCTAGAGGCGCAGAAGATCGGAACGCGTCTCCTGTTTGCCGGCAATCTGCTGCGCCAGCCGGCATACGAGGGATGGGAGTATCGCGTCGTAGGCGAACTCCCCAACACCGACTTCGTCATGAACCAAGTCTTCTGGATCGGCGTCTTCCCAGGCCTCACCAACCCGATGCTCGACTTCATCGTGAAGACCGCGTCTGACTTCGTCGCCACAGCCAAAAGCGGCCTGGTAGTCGTCTAGTGTGACATCGCGGCAACCAGTCGAGCCGCCTCTTTTGCGGCTTCGCGCCGCTTCATCGCACTGTCCAGTTGGGTGATCGCGTAGGCGGTAAGGATAGTCATCAAAGGATCGATATTCAGCCGATAACGAAACTCGGCGTGGGTGATGTAGTACGGCAGCGGGAAGAGCAGCATCGGAATCGCAAACAGCACAGCATACTCCCGTATTCGCCGGTTGCGATAGACGAGTATGAGCCCCGCAAACCCGAGTACCGAAGTTGTCGTTACATGGATTGCCCAGATCGGAGATCTGCCAGGACCCCCGGTTCCCGTCCAGAAGCGGAAGATTCTTCGCGTAGTCATATTTACAAATACGCGGGGCTTCGCTCGGATGTATTCCCACGCCTGTTCGGATTTGTAATGCGTATAACCGACTTCTCCCTTGGAAACGTAGCTGGCAAGTTCCTGCTTGTCGTACATAGGAAAGAGATCGACGTCGAGAAATCCCGTTGCGCCGGGGCGGTTGCCCATCCAAAGTTCAAAGCCCACCGTGCTGCGCAGAGGAATGAAAGCGTGGAACCGAATAGCATTGCGTATGGGCCACGCCGCAAAGACCAACACAAACGCCAACACTCCAATTAGAGGACTGGTCTTGGACGCCTTTCGCGTGTGCCAGGCAAACCATCCCAACATCGCAATCATGGATGGCAAAAGAGCTGGATTGATCAGGCCAATCACCGCGCAATAGCATCCCAGAAACACCCAGGTCCACCTGGTGAAGTTCTGACGGTGATAGAGCATCAGCGCAATCAGACCCGGCAACGCGCATGCGGAGATGCTGGTTTCCCAAAAAAGCGTGTGCATCCACAGTACCGGGAGAGAGATCGCCCAGAAGGTGCCAGCGACGATGGCTGTTCGTGTGTCCAGCACCGCACGGCAGATATGCATGATCAGGCCGAGAGTCACCAGGCAAATGACTAACTGCACCGACATGATCACAATCGCGGAAAGATAAGAATATGTTCCAAAGAGAAGAAACACGGCAGCGACCAGAGTGGGATATCCGGGAGCGATGAAGGCGGTGGGTCCAGTCGGAACTCCAAAGGGAGAACTGTATCCCAGGCCATGGACCAGCGAATCGGCCAGTAGTCCCATCTCAATGCCCTTGGTGTATAGCCAATTGTGCGGATTGTTCCGCAGCGTCAGTAGCAACACGGCAACACGGCTGAGCAGCCCGAGGCAAAATATCACCACGAACGAGCGCTGCCGCGGCAGCGACCGCGTTGTTGGGTGAGGCTGATCTGGAATTTCTGACGGTGTGGTCATGGCATGGATTCTTGAAGCCCGTGAATTTATAAAGCAAGCGAGAGATCAATGGAGATGAGAGCCCATGTGATCTATCGACTCGGGCAATGGTCAGCATGAACGTCAAGCAGTCAATAAGGCTTCGACGACGCTTTCAGAATACACTCTAAGCCTATTAGAAACAGTTGGATAAAGAAGAAATTCCGCGAACTAAAGTGGTATAAGGTGACACTTCTTGGGGATTTCTAATCTTTCACGTCGGCCCTAATCTCGGTACATCCAAGGAACTCGCAATCCCGGAGAGCTGAGGAAAACCCGAAATAGGAGCAACACACATGAAGAACATGAAGCAGCTTCTCAACAACCTGATCAACGAAGATTCCGGTCAGGATTTGATCGAATACGCATTGGTTGCAGCTCTGGTTGGCCTCGGCGCGGTTGCCGCGATGAAGGGCCTTTCCAACTCGATCGGCACCGCATTCAACGGCGTCGGCACCTCCCTCGCGAACGCATAAGCTGGCAAACGGCTTATGTGAACATCAAGACGTCGATGTTCACATAAGCCATTTCCTGCCTACCTCTGCAAAACGTTAGGACACTTGGTAACGCTTTTCTAACCCCTCGATGCACGGAGAGCAAAATGAAGAATTTCAACCAGATTTTAAAGAACCTGATCTCGGAAGAGTCCGGTCAGGATCTCATCGAGTATGCTCTGGTCGCGGCGCTTGTTGGCCTCGGCTCGGTCGCCTCAATGCAGAGCCTCGCACAGTCAATCTCGAACGCCTTCACCGGAGTTGGCGTTGCACTCGCCAACGCTTAAACCGGACAGAGCTCACATGAGTGATCCGCTCATGTGAGCCCTAGCCCGAATCCCGGGTGAGAACAATCTGCCTGCTTCCTTTCGAAGAAAGCTTTACGGGAAACGATCAATGACTCATCTTTCAACCGACTTGACCTATTCCGTAACCGCCGTTGCCTGCGCGCTGGTGGGCTCCGTCTTCGACGTGAAAAGCCGCCGAATTCCGAATTTCATTACTTTTCCTTCTATGCTCCTGGGCCTTGCCCTGCACTTGGCGCTGGGCGGCTGGAAGCAACTTCTCCTCTCGCTCGCTGCCGGCCTGATCTGCGGAATTGTTTTCCTGCTGTTCTATATTGCCGGAGGCATGGGTGCCGGAGACGTCAAGCTGATTACGGCGGTAGGATGCATTGCCGGTATGCCGCATGTAGCCTATCTCCTGGTTTTGACCGCTCTGTGTGGTGGAGCGATGGCCATTGTCCTGGCTTTGGCTCGAGGACAGTTGCAGCAAACGATCGTAAACGTTGGGGCCATTGCGTCACACCATTCCGAACAGGGACTGCAGCCGCATCCCGACCTCAATCTCACGAATCTTAACACCAACCGGCTGCCGTATGCTCTGGCCATCGCTGGTGGAAGCCTCCTAACTCTTTATTTTCAGATCCAATAAAAGGCGAACACCGTGCTCAATCGTCGACTTACTTCCGCTTTCATCATCGCTCTCGTGGTGGCAGGAGTCTCTACTCTGTGGCTCAGCCAGAAGTTCACCAAGACTCATGTGGCTCCTCCGCCGCCACGGAGCCAATATGTGACAGCAGCCGCGAACCTGGAAGCTGGTCAGCTGTTGCGCCCCGAGAATCTGCGTTTGGCCGACTGGCCGGCAACCATGCCGCTGCAGGGAGCCTACATAAATATGCAGCCCCTGGTCGGACGAGTTGTTCTGTACCCGCTTGCGGCAGGCGAACCAATCCTGGAACGTCAGTTGTCTACTCCCGGGACCAGCAATGGAATTACGGTCAAAATTCCTGACGGCATGAGAGCCATCGCTTTGCGCACGGATGAAGTGGTTGGAGTGGCAGGCTTCCTGCTTCCTGGCACACACGTTGATGTGCTGGTTACGCTGCACCCATCGACCAGCCCGGATCCCATCACCACCACGGTCTTGCAAGACGCACAAGTGCTTGCGGCAGGGCAAAAGACTGAGCCGGATCCGGATGGCAAGCCCGCCACTGCCACCGTGGTGACAATTCTTGTCAGTCCGAAGGATGCGGAGCGTGTCGACCTGGCTGCCACCCAAGGTACGGTCCACTTTGTTCTCAGAAACGGCGCCGATCGCCTGCAAGTTAAGGGCACACCTGTGCTTCTCTCGGAACTGTCGGGGCTTCCCACCACAATTGCTCCCGTCAAAAGCGGTTCCGGGCCCGTGCGATCCGCCCCTAAGCCTTACATCGTAGAAACTTTCATGGGTCCCACTGTCAAGACGGAAAACTTTCAGTGAAATCGACAATCTATAACATCGGCTACAAATCAGCCTCTCTCTTCAGTGCGGGAACGACTGTCTGTTTGGCGGTCATCCTTAGTCTCGCAATCCCCGTCGCTTTGCGCGCTCAGGATGCAAGGGTCTCGTCCCTAAGGGCCTCGATCCTCGATGCGCCTTCCGCGCCAAGCGCAATGGCAAGCGTCACGCGGGCAGCATCGGATGCCAGGGCGCTGCACGTTATGGTGGGTCACTCCATCTTCATAGACACCAAGTCCCGCCTTCGTCGCGTTTACGTGGCTGACCCGGCCGTCCTCAGTTCGGTGACGTTGACTCCTAACGAAATCATCGTCACCGCGATGAGCCCCGGCATCAGTTCGTTGACTTTGCTGGACGAGGCCGGGCAGGCGGAGTCATATGTCGTGTCGTCCGACATCGATATTGAGGGCCTACGCACTGCGATGGGGCAAGCGATGCACGGGGATGCAGTGCAGGTTGAGGGAAGCGCGGGTCGCGTCACGTTGAGCGGAATCGTTGCCACCGATGCGGTTGCAGACTCCGCAGTCAAACTCGCCTCGCTTTACTCCAAGGAAGTAGCCAACGCACTTACCGTCCTTCCGTCGCATCCCAAGCAGGTTCGTTTGGAAGTTCGGATTCTCGAAGTCGACCGCACCAAACTCCTCCAACTCGGGGTCAATCTCTTTAACGGGAACAGCAACTTAGTGACCGCGACGACCACCCAGCAATATCCTGCAAACTCATCCTCGGCGCAAGGACTTGCCTCGGCCGCAAGCGCGGCTATTTCGAACTCGAATCCTCTGAATTTCTTCTTGTACAGCGCGAAACTCAATCTGGGAGCTACCATCCAGGATCTCCAGAGCAAGCAGATATTACAGATTCTCGCCGAGCCGACGATTACGACTATTAGCGGCCAAAAAGCCAACTTTCTGTCTGGTGGCGAATTTCCGTACCCCGTCGTTCAGCCGGGTAACGCGGGCGGCGCTCCTTCCGTCTCGATCACGTTCCGTCCCTTTGG
>JALYIG010000240.1 GCA_030775885.1 Acidobacteriota bacterium
CCCAGCCATAGACTACTGGTGGACCTCGGGGGTTTTGGCAGCTACATTTTTATCTACATCGACGATTTTCGCGTTCCTGAAGATCGCTGTATCTTATTAATTTTAAATGGTCGGGGCGAGAGGATTCGAACCTCCGACCCCCTGGTCCCGAACCAGATTCAGTCGCTTATTAAAAGTTGATGAAATTTGATGGATGCAACTGGTTTAGATTGAATACGTTG
Organism: Acidobacteriota bacterium; assembly: GCA_030775885.1. Lineage (GTDB taxonomy): Bacteria > Acidobacteriota > Terriglobia > Terriglobales > Acidobacteriaceae > Edaphobacter. The sequence goes on from JALYIG010000240.1 coordinate 222, forward strand.
CGGCTACATAGTTGCAAATCATGGCTTTGACTTGTTTCTGGAGGCTCTGACCGCTACGTTTTCGACTACACGAGCCCAATCTTCCAATCGCGATCACGTTTAGCGAAGCTGAGATAGCTATCAAATCCAGCGTTGAATCGCAGAGTCCCCAGAAGGCAGCTAGTGAACAGTCCCATAAAAATCGCCGCGCCTCATCTTTGCCTGTCTGGATTGGCCTCATGCCAATAGTCGCGGAGAAGCTGCTGAAAATGCCAACAATCCGGGAAGATTTGCTTCTCACTCTCGACCCCTTTGAACGAAGTAACTCTGACGGATAGTTCGCAGCTTCCCGCGTTGAGCTCCCTTTCCTCCTCCATCAATTGGTCCCAAGTCAGACTTGAGGGATCCCATGCGCTTCCCGCCAATTTCGTTGCGGGAAACAGACCGGAGAAATCCAACTGGCTACTTCTATCCGCCGGTATTAACCCTACGTCTGGATTTTGAAGGGGACGAATCAGGTGAAGGTAAATCACGTTGCTGGGATTCTTGATCTTGAGCTTGACGGTGACGAGGTCAACTACTCCCGGCTTCCTTCCCGCGTTTGTGATCAAAACAAATACGTGGCCGTTCTGGAAGACAGGGGCGGAATCAACCCGCAAATCGGAGTCCGGTTTTCTCCATGCATCTCTAATCAGTGGGTATGCTGCGGTGATGCTCGCGAAGAACGAGATAAAAAGTGCCAATAGCGCGGTACTAAAGGTCAGGTGTCGTCGCCAATCCTGATAACTATCGCATTTGGTACATTTCCTTGCGCCTTTGAGCATAAGCTCTCGGCACGTAGAACACGGTTGAGTCCTATCCTCTTCATCCGGATCGTCGATCTGGCGTGGTAGTGCAGAGGGGGGAGGAGAAATGTCTGATGTAGCCATCGATGAACTCCTCATTTAGCAGCCTTTAAGATCTTCCCTTTATTGAGCTTGGGGACAAATTACCTCCGCCCAACCAAAGAGACTGCCATTCTCATCGCATAAGAGCTAGATTCGAAATCATTCTACGTTAGCAAGCAAGAAAACGAACGCTAGCCCTACGCGGAGATCAGGCCTTGTTGGCTCCGCCGCTAACGAATTCATCGAATTGGTTCTTAAGAAGAGGGCTAAATATCTCGGGAAAGGAATCAAGGTTGATCGGGAGCGACGGAGCTGCCGCGTTCATGTCGCCCATTTATGAAGTTAGGTGCATCGCGTGCTCAGACAATCTTGTGTCTCATTGAATAATTTAGAATCAGAAAGTTCACACCAGCAAAAAAGAACTGGTGTTCGGCATAGAGTGCACCATGTTCGACAAAGATGCGGATTGTCTCCTCAAATGACTGAATCCGTAAAACATCTAGCTTTCCGTTCTGCGCCTTGGTCAAATAACTCCCCGCATAGCTTGCTTCTCTATATTGGCTGCTGAGGAGAAAATCCGACCCATCGTGGTTATATGGAATCAGAGTAGCTGTGAAATTCGCATCAGGAGCTGGAAAGCCGACCGAAGCATAACCGCGGCCCTGACCATGCAGCGTGGTGTAGATTCCTACGTACAAAGATTTGTCTTGCCCTTTATAGGTCCGTATCCATCCTCTGAGGTGAACAATTCTCTCGTCCGTAAAGTCGACCGTATCTATGTGACTCTCAATCCCCTGCATCGCCTCGCGTGCATTGAAGGGCAAGTTGAAATTGCGAATATGCTCAGCTATTACCGTCCGAAAAAGCCAGAAGGCGGGAAGGAACTCTTTCTTCCACACGGGTAAGGTGTTGATTTCCTTCGAATAGCTCAAGCTTCGGTTTTTGCAGCCCGAAGCTCGATATTGGAGAAAGGCGACGCATGGGTGAAGGTCTACGGTCGCGGCCAGCATGAACCGCGAGTGCATTCTGTGAGTACTCGGCGATTGACTAATCGCGGAGAATCCATCCACGCTATTCGACCATCGTGCATGACCTGGAAACGTGCAAGGACGCGGGCCTCGGCGGCCCGCGCTTCGTCTAAGAAGTCAGCGCTGGCGGGTGTTGGCGAGGGCCCGAAGGATCGTCCGGGTGTTCTTGTTCATGACCTGACGAAGGTACATGGTGATGGCGAACAGGAGGACCAGAAAGAAAAGGTCGACGCGAAGGAGAGAGTGCAAGAGTCCGCCCAAGGTCTGGCGGAAACATGTTCAGGTGCATCCAGATAAAGGCGACGACGGCGAGGATGGCAAGTACACCAACGATAATGCGGGAGGAGCGTTCGGACCTGTCGGCCGCTGCGAGAGCTTGCTGGACGAAGGCGATTTCAGCGGTGGTATTTTCGGAGTTGGGCTGCTGGTGTTCGGGACTCATGCTGGTTTCCTTTCGACGGTGAGGTGCTTGCGAAGGGTGGCGACTCCATAATGGATTCGCGATTTGGCGGTGCCTGTCGGAATCTCTAGGATCGCGGCACTTTCTTCGAGTGAGAGGTCGTGTTGATAGTGGAGGAGGAGGACGGCTCGGCTGGCGGGCGAGACGTGATCAAGGAGGGTCAAGAATGCCTCATCGGGTGGCTCGCCGAGACTCGGGTGTAAGGTCGTGAGGTGTTCAGTTGGAGCATCGTCGAGGGGCTGCCAGCGGCGGGCGCGTTTGAGATGCGTGAACGCAATACGCGAAGCGATCCGGAAGGTCCAGGGGCGGAAGACGGCGGGCTCGCGCAGGAACGGGAGCTTGCGGAAGATCTAGAGCGAAGTCTCTTGGAGGATGTCGTCGGCGAGGGCGCCGCCGACCAGACGGGTGATGTAGCGGCGCAACGGCGGATAGGCGTCACAGAGAAGCTGTTCCAGAGCGGTCCGGTCGCCGGTTTGCGCGAGGAGGACCAACAGGGTTTGGTCGGGTGTCAGGGGCTCCTTCGCTTGAGTTCGGGTGTGCATGCTTGAGAGAGGTGCTGGATCCACTAAAAGTTCGGTTCTGGCGGATAAACAATTGAACGCACAAGAGCGCGGGAGCCTAAGACGACGTAGAAACGCATAAAAATAGCTGCGTGGCCTATCTCGAGCGGCCGAAAACAGAACATAACCGTCAGGGTCAGCAAGTTCTAAGCCGCTCAACCCATAGGGACTGGCGGTCTGATGCCCGAGTCTGGGGTGTATTCTCAGTGTGGCGTCGGGAGCTGCGCCGAGCTGTACTCAGCTCCCACTTGCATTACTTATCGTAGTGGCCCCAGGGTAAATTTGACGGTGACCCATTCGACGGTGTTGCTGGTCTTTGTTGTGTTGTGCCTTGCCAAAATAGCGATCTGCTGACAGGTCAGGAAGATAGAGGGATATCCGGTTTCGCCTGGCTTTCCGCATCAAACTGGCTTCATGACCCGAACACTGAGACTTTTCTTCGGACTCCTGGCTCGAAGTGCGCGCCCCCGCTGCAACCTGCTTCTTGAAGACTTGGCCTTGCGGCCAACAACTCGCGGTGTTGAAAACGAGACGCCCGCACAGCCCAGGTTCAAGGCCCCGGACAGGTTCTTCTGGATGCCCTGAGTCGACTGTGGCCGGGATGGAAGTAGGCGCTGATCTTCGTACAACCGGAAACCGTTGTCCGCTGGCATCAGGCAGGGTTCAAGCTCTATTGGACGTGGCTCTCACGGCACCGGAAACACGCGGGTTCCAAATGCCGGTGGGTGTTCCTTCACATTACGGATTGCCGCACGAAGAATCCGCGTCCACGCTTCTCTGGGTAGAGTGGCTGTGTTTGGCCGTCACAATCGGTGGTTAACCATGTACCCATGAGACCGTCGCCCGAAGCCGATACAGTACCTGATTGCCCACGGTTTCATGAGAAATTAGGACTTGGTCGGCAGCCAATGGGAATGCGGGCCTCTTCGAATGCTACCGCGAGTGCCTTTCTGAGCCTTTGTTATATAGACCTTGATCGCACAGCGGCTAATCTCCCTTAGATTGAATCTGTTGCGGCCGTGTCGTTGTATACTGTGGTTCGGTGCTGCTCTTAGTGGCTCTGTCCGCTACATTTTCGACTCCACTTATAAGGCCGAAATTTGGTGACAATGGGTTATCGGGCGTCGCATCGTCATCAAGTCCCTCCAATGAGAACTGCACATCAGTGCAATAGCACATGCAGCCGTTCGAACCCCTCATCTTGGAGAGGCGGAAGGCATTTCCAGTTCGCCCATAGAAACCTCGCTGGAGACTTATTCTTCATGATAAATCTGATAAAGAGTGCAGGTGTAGCTCTGTTGCCAATGAAAGCGGAATCTGCTTGTATGTACTCCATAATGGAAATCTGTCCGGCAGCTTCCCTCAGTGTGGGCTTCCCAACTTTGTTTCAAGAGCATTTTTCCTCAGGCCGGGAGCTTTTTACAAAAGATGGAATACTTTCAAGATTCCTCTTTTGGACAGTCGCCGCCCTCAAGAAACTACTCTGATGCTAACGAAGGTTGTGCCATTCAGGGTCGTGTCTGTCTCTCAAGAGGGCTGTATCATCTTCTCGAGTTTATCCGACGAAGCCGTAAGAGTCACCCCTCTCCAGCTTCGATACTTCTTGACTATAGCCAAGGAAATCTCAAATCGAGCAGAGCGGCCCAATCTAAAGTGGGCCGAAATGATGAGGTCGCTTCCGGCAGAACTATCAGCACATTTTATGACCGATGAGGACTTTTTATCTCGAATAACTCTACCTGGTAAGATGCAAGAGTACCCCCCACTCGATCTCATTGCCATACCTACCAAGGGGCGCGCGGAAGCGCTGGGCAATTGCCTTGAAAGCATCGTTGCAGATCCCGCCGTTGGCACACGTAACCTCAGTATCCTCATTTCCGATGCCAGCGATGGCGAAGTCGAAGCGGCCTCAACACGTGCAACTATTGAGTCGATAGCTGCAAAATCATCCATCTCGTTCATCTATTTAGGCGAGCGCTACAAACGGCTTGTCTCCCAACGATTGATTAAAGAGAACATTCCTAGTGATGTCGTTAAATTCTGTCTATCGATAGGGCAAGGCTTTCAGAATCATTACGGTGCCAATAGGAACCTGATCTTGCTGGCCACTATCGGGCACAGGGTTCTCGGGTGCGATGATGACGTGATGTTTTATGGTCCAGATGAAAGCAACACCAACCGCATCGAGTGTTTCGACCATCATGATCCCTACGAATACGATTGGCATAGTGATCATGATTCTTGCTTATCTGACACCGTGCCGAATTGTAATAGCATTCTCAGCTTTCATGGGGCCTTTCTGGGAGCAACGGTCCCTCAGATTGTGAAGGACCCCAGAACAGATCATTCGAAATCCTGTGAATGCATCGTGCTGAACGCGCTTACCGGACAAGGATATGTCTCAGTCACCACAATGGGTACCCTGGGATCACCAACAACACTTTCTCCATTGCCACTTCTATTTTCTTGTCGACGGAAACTTCCTCTCAATGAGAACAACAACGGACTCCAGATTGATCAACTCGCTTCTACCTTGAAGGTGAAACGCTTCGTTCACAAAGCAGCATTTGGGCATAGAACCCCGTTTCTAGCGGCGGTTTACGGATTTGATAATAGTCGTCTGCTGCCCCCCTTTTTTCCTATTGGCAGAGGCGAAGATTCGCTCTGGGGAAAGCTTTTGTCCGAATCAGGAGTTGACTTCTTCATGCACCTACCATCTACAACTCTTCATCAACGACCCAAGGCTCATCGTGGGTATTCGATATCCGCACCGGCGGCATTTCGACAAACGCAGATCGTAGATCTTCTTCAAGAATGCCTCGGTCACGCGCTACTTGGCAGAACCCACGCTAGCCTTGATAGACAAATGAATGATTTCTCCGCGTTTCTTTCTACGACTGCAACTCTTTCGACTCGATCTTTCACCTCATTCCTAAATGGGCTACGCCGCTCCCAAGCGAAAAGGCACTTAGACAAGATATCTTCTTATCTCGACGGAAAATACACGCTTTACGAATGGCAACGTGATTCGCTCAAAGAATGTCGTTCCTCGGTAGAAAGCGCCTTATGCGAGGAATCTCTGTGGATTCCAGTGGAGGCCCAGATGAAACAGACCGATACTATCGCGAAAGCCCTAAAGGAGAAGTTCAGACTATATGCTCAGCTTCTGAACTACTGGCCTCTAATGAGAGAAGTGACAAAGGACATAGATTGGGTGAAGTTAAGCTCGAAACTCTAAACTCACGTTGTCGCATCCTCCCCTGCGCCTGGCACAGGAAGATTATTCGGAACCACGTAAATGAGCGCTCCTCGTGTAGTCGTAAAGTGGGCCGACTTCTCACATGCGGATTGAGAGGTGTAGTGCTCGAGGTTTTGTACCGGTTGTGCGTTGTTAGAGTAACGCTCGATCGGGAACGTCCAGCAGTTGCTTCGCCTGATAGCTGGCAGCCAGTTTCCCCGCCGTGATCTTTTCCGTCTGCGAGCTTCCAAGACCATCTTGCGGACGCCTGAGAGCCAGATTGTTAGCGGTCACGGGAGAGGGTGGGGTATAGCTGCCCGGTACTGACGGGCGACAATTAGAACTCTCGGTCGTGTTGCCTCATTGGATATCGTTGCTCATGCGCATGCCTCCGTCAGCGGTGTCATGTAATCGGCGGCCTGCGTGGTATGCACCTGTGCCAGCGGTAGGTGGAGATAGTTCTGCATTTCGAGCCGCGGCGGTCTTCGTTCGATGCGGCACAGAAGCAGAGGGGGGAGCGCATCGAAGCTGATCATGCCCAGTTGCAAGGCATCTTATGATTGAAAGCATGGTTTACTCCGAGAGATCGAAGGTCTCCATCAGCCGCAGTACCTGAACTTACTCGCGGCTGCCATGCTTCTTGAGCCTGGCTTCGAGCAAAATGTTGCAACGGGGCGAAGCTATCCAGCAACTTCCAGCCGGCGAGCGGAGCCGCATGGTCCAGAACCAGGGTCTTCTGTTCGAGCAGCGCCAAATAGTGCAGCGGATATAAGACTGCCGTCTCGCGTTCATAGCTACTTCTATCTTTGACGAGTTCCGGTTGGCAACTCCGTCGCGTGGTTTGACGGGAGCCGAAACTCCACTTCACAGCCGTGGCCGTCGATACGATTTCTGAGCAGGACCGTACCCTGGTGAGCTTCGGCGATCTGCTTCGCGAGAACAAGCCCAATCCCTACGCCACCTGGCTTTGTCGTATAGAACGGTACAAAGAGGTTTGCATCATTCAGGAGCCCAGGCCCATTATCTCGAATTACAAGGACGATCTCTGAGCCCTCCTGTATCCATCCGATTTCGACCCAAGGCAGGACATCATCTCCAGCATCCGGGCTAAGAGCTGCCTCCGCGGCATTGCGCAGCAGGTTGATCAACGCCTGCTGCAACTGATCCGCATCAGCGGTCACCATGATCTCCGGTCCAGCGAGGGAAACCACATTTACACGCGTCTCAAGCTTGGACACGAGTCTGACCAATTCGGCAAGCGGAAAGGTTGCGAAAGAAGGCGCAGGCAGTCCCATCAATTGTCTATAAGCTTGCAGAAAACGATTCAACGAATCCGCACGGTTGCCGATTACATCAAACCCGCGCTCGAAGTCTTCACGCTCGCTCCCCTCAAGTGGAAGTGTACTTAATCGATGCTGCAGGCTCCCTGCGATGGACTTGATCGGCGCGAGGGAATTATTGATCTCATGTCCTAGAACGCGGATCAGCCGCTCCCACGCGGCTCGCTCTTCCTCCCTCAGGGCTGCACTTACATCGGATAAAACAAAAAGCGTATGGGGCACGCCTCGCAGCCTAAACTCACTTCGCTTCACGATCCATCGCGTCCCGTGCCCGGTTGTTCCAAGTGATAGGATTCCGTCGTCCGCAGTTCGCAAAAGGGAGCCAATCAACAACTCATTTCCGACATAGTGCAGCGTTGCGGACTTCTGAAATCCGAACGCACTCTCCGCAGCCTCGTTCCGTAGCTTCAGCTGACCGTCCTGGTCGAATGCCAGCACGGGAGACTGCATCGAACTCATGACGCGCTCCACCAGAGCCATCGCCTCCAGCGCACCCGCCCGCCGTCCTTGCAGCATCCCCGCAAGCGCGTTGATTTCGAGCGCCAGATCTCCCAACGCGTCGTTCCTTCTCTCACCACGTGCACGAAAGGAGTAATCATCCTCCCGTAAAGCTGCTACCACGTTTGACAGCGTCTGCAGGGGGCGCGTGATTTGCTCCGCAAATAGCGATGTAGCAAATATCCAGGTAAGAACAGCGCAAACCACGGTAACCCACTGAGCGAGGGCTTCGATCCTCTCGTGACGAAGCTCAAGCCAAACCAGCAGCAAGCACGGAAGTCCGAGCACATAAAGCCAGATACGAATTCGCCGCTCGAAGCTCAATCGCCGCCCGGGGCATCCTGGCGTCTGGCGCGATTCAAAGGCCATACTTTTCCATCCGCCTGTAGAGCGCCCCGCGGCTTAGTCCAAGCGCATCCGCCGCGTGGCTGACATTGCCTGAAGCACGAGTCAACGCTTTCCGGATCAGAATCGCCTCTACGCTCTCCAGGCTCATGTCGTCTAGATTGCCTGTCCCGGATAGTCGCATCTCCGCGCCCACGCTTATGCCAAGATCCGCTGCTTCAATCCGGTCCCCCTTCGCCATGAGGACGCCCCTCTCAATGGTATGGTCCAACTCCCGCACATTGCCCGGCCAGTTGAAATGGAGTAACAGCTGAAGCGCTGCAGCATCGAAGCCCTTCATGACCCTGCGATACCGTGTCGCATGACGCGCAAGAAAATGTCCTGCTAGGGCAGGAATATCATCGCGGCGGTCCCGAAGCGGAGGCAGGTGAATCTCCACGGTGTTAAGTCGGAATAGAAGATCCTCGCGGAAGCTTCCCGCCGCACACTCCGCGATTAAATTCGCGTTCGTCGCTGACAGTACCCGGACGTCCACCTTCTGCGTCTTCGACGATCCCACTCTTTCCAACTCACCCGCCTCCAAGACCCGAAGCAACTTGGCCTGTTGCCGTATGGGAATATTCGCAATTTCATCGAGAAAGAGTGTTCCGTGGTTCGCCAATTCGAACCGGCCAATGCGATCCGTACGAGCATCTGTGAACGCACCTTTCAAATGACCGAAAAATTCGCTCTCAAAGGTGCCATCTGGAAGCGCCCCCGTATTCACCGCCACCATCGATCGTTCAGATCGTCCTGAGAGCCGGTGCAACGTCTGTGCGACCACTTCTTTTCCTGTTCCATGGTCGCCGGTAATCAGCACGTTCGCGTCCGACGGCCCCACCCGCGCCATAAGATCCAGCACCTGTCGCATTGCAGGCGCTGTAGCAATGAAGTCGATTGCGCCCGACGTCCGCAGAATGCGATTCTCGGCCTCGAGCCACTGCGCCCGACGCTGAGTCCGATACAGTTCAAGCTGGGTGCGCAAGACGCTTAGCAAGCGCGCGTTTTCCCATGGCTTCTGAACGAAATCGCTCGCGCCGCGGCGCATTGCCTCAACTGCAAGATCAATATTTCCCCAAGCCGTCATGACAACGATCGGCAGATCTACATCGATCTGCCGAACGCGGCCAACCAACTCCAGCCCTTCTTTTCCCGAAGTCGTATCGCGTGTGTAATTCAAGTCGATCAGAGAGCCATCAAAGCTCTCGCTCAATAGCGCATCGACTGCTTGAGCTGGGTTTTGCACCATCTCCAGAAGGTAGCCCTGTGGCTGCAGCAGCAGACGCAAGGCTTCGAGGATAGGCGCCTGGTCATCCACAATCAACAATCGGTATGGACTCTTCGCATCCGCTTGTGTGCTCTCCGCCATTCGTTGATCACCGTCACTCCGCTCGCGGTCTATTGGCCGTCCGTCTGCCTCGCGGGCGCTATACCAGTCCTCGCTGATTCTATAGAAATATCGTTGGCCTCGAGCGTAGATCCTGTCGATCTGTCAAGCTCAATTCTCGCCTTTTGGTACGCGGTCAATGCCGCGACCAGCGTTGACTCCGAAGCGGCGAGGTCCCGCCGAGACGTAAGCGTCTGATAATTCGATCCTGCACCAAGCGCCTGTTCCTTCGTCGTAATGTCGAAGGTATTCTGGGCAAGGTCGCGACCTTTCTGAGCGGACGTCACTCTCGCCTGACTCTGCTCCAAGGAATATTGCGCGTTTCGCACCTCGATCCGTATCTGCTTCCTCAACTGCTGCTGCCGCAGCTCCGACTGACGCGTTTCCAACTCCGCTCGATACTGGTCTGACTTTGCCACCCGATTGCGTAATGGAATATTTAACTGAAGTCCCACATAATAGTCGGGTGCGCTGTTGTTGAAGGCATCGGCAACCGCACCACCGAATCCCGTCGGGGTCGTTGAAATAAGCCCAGCCGCCTGATTTGGTAATCCCGCCAGCCCCGTTCCAGCATACGAGGCCGTCAAGGTAACCGTCGGCAATAGCGCGTTTTTGGCGGCATCACGGCTGAGCCGTCGATTGTCCAGATCAATCTCTGACTCTCCCAATTCCAGCCGATCATGCAGAGCCCGCGTGATGATGTCTTCGGTCCGCGCCTGTCTGGTAACGGAGTGCGTTTGATCTGAACCAGACGAACTCTTGTCTGTAGGACGGACCGGCATTGACTCAAGAATCGGGTTGTCCAGGTTCTTCGTCAGTGCATTCTTGATCAACAACTCCTGGAAGTCGAGAGTGGTCTTCGCGATGGTCAAATCCTGCTCGCGACTTGCCACCTCCGCTTCATCTTTCATCACGTCCATCGCCGGAATCGCCTGTAACTCGAGTTGCTTGCGTCCGCTGTCCAGGGACTGTTGAGCAAAATCCAGCGAACGCGTCTTCACCTGCTCATCCTCATACGCCGCAACAAGGTCCCAGTACATATCAGCAATCTGCGTCACAGTTGTCGCGACCTGCAGTCGAAATGCCTCGTCGGAAATGCGTTGATTATTCTTCGCAATCCTTAGAAAACGAAGGTTTGGACCCAGTCCAAACCCCGCAAGCAACTGTTGCTGGACGCCAACATGGTAGTACGTATTCAAGGTCGGATTCAGATAATTGAACGGACTGTTAGTTGTAAGGCGATTGTTGCTGAAGCTCGCAGAGAGAGTCGTGCCGGTAGCAAACGCCTGTACATATGCAACATCACCCACCGTAGTATTCTGCTGCAGCGTAGGAACTCCATAGATCTTCTGGTTCGACAGCGGCTCCGTGTAATGCTCAATATTAAACGTTCCGGTGATGTCCGGATCATAGGACGAGACACTCGTTCCAGTCCCTAACGTAGAGGACACCAGTCCTGATGCGCCCGCACCTGCTCCGCCCGCGCCACTAGAGGTTCCGCCCGCACCCGCACCGCTGGATGCCGATCCAAAACCACCCACGCCACCTCCCGGCGTATTCTGCACCACACCGGTGTTCACACCTCGAAACGTACCACCCGCCTGCGTCCGCAGAATATCTGCTTGCGCAATGGGAAGGTTGTAACGGGCAATCGCTAAGTCCAAATTATTTTCAAGAGCCAAGGCTACCGCATCCCGCAAGCTCAACTCCAGCACGCCGTCATGTACCAGCGCATCGATCCGCGCAGAGTTTGCCAAGGTTGGGGGAGGCACCACAGTCGCCCGATAGGTGTTGATTGGATTGGAGGAATGCGGAATATCCAACCGCAGCGCCGGCGACGCAGCTTGTCCCATCCCAGAGGCAGTGGCCAGCAGCATCAAGCTACCTCCACGTCGTATGCATGCCGCCCGTCTCAAGACTGCACCTCCGTTACAAGTTCCGCCGTATCCCGGGACAGCCAACCATCCCGCAGTTCGATCACACGCGACCCATACGCTGCGTTAGCCTCTGCATGCGTTACCTGCAAAATCGTCGCCCATTCGTCATTCAACCTCCGAAACAGCTGCATGATCTCCTTCGCCTGCTCCGAGGGAAGCTTGCCCGTAGGCTCATAAGCCAGCAGCAGTGAAGGTTTGTGAATAAGGGCGCGCGCTACGCTAACCAATTGCTGTTGTCCACCCGAAAGGTTTGCGTCCTGGCGAAACACTCCCAAGGCCGGCAGCAAGCCGGACAACACCGTCGTCGCGCCCGCAACCGCCAACGTAAGAAGCACCGGCATACCCGAACCCCTTTGCAGTTGCGGGATAGCAATCTGCGAGACTCTCAGCAGCACCGGGGTCCCGGCCCGAGCCAGAAGTATCCCTAAACCTCCTCCCACCAGCGCCAACAACAGGCACTCCACCATCATCAGCTGAAGCACGCTGCTCCGTGTCGCCCGGATCGCGATCCGCAACGCGATCTGGCGCGCCCGCTGCGATGCCCGCGCGGTCATCAATACTCCAAGATTCAGGCACACTACCAACAGCACCGCAAGCATCGCCGCAAGCATCGTCAACAGACTAGCCCGCGCATTGCTCACAATCACCTTATGTAACGGATACGCCGTGAATCCGAAAGGCTTCCCCATCTGTTTTTCCCAAATACGGTAATCTGGACCCTCCTGGTAGAAAGGCTCATCATTCAGACCGTCCAACTCCTGCTGTGCCTGTGCCAGGCTAACCCCGGGCCGGAGCCGGGCGATTCCTTGATAGTTGTTCCCTTTGTC
>JALYIG010000241.1 GCA_030775885.1 Acidobacteriota bacterium
TCACTGCTGTCGCCGAGTAACGTGTACTCGATACTCATCAGGTCGAACAGGCGCTTGATCTCGCGGAGATTGCCTACCGTATAACCATCGAAGCCGCCAATGAGGTTCAGTTTCCCATTGGGCTGTCGTTCTAGCTTCGGAGCCGTGCCAGCCTTGCCATTCCAGAAATGCTCAATGATTCCCTTTAGCGCATTGTCGTAGCCGGTTACGTGGCTGCCGACGAATGCAGGAGTGTGGGCAAAGGGAACGTCGAGATCCTGCGGAACCGATTCCTTTTCCTTAGCGTTCTTGATGAAAGCGTTCAGATCGTCGCCGATCACCTCCGCCATGCAGGTCGTTGACACAGCAATCATCTTGGGCTTGTAAAGGCTGTAGGCGTTTGCAAGGCCGTCGATCATGTTGTTGAGGCCGCCGAACACCGCTGAATCCTCTGTCATGGACGAAGAGACTGCGGAGGTGGGCTCTTTGAAATGACGAGTGAAGTGGCTCCGATAGTAGGCCACGCAACCCTGCGAACCATGGACGAAGGGCAGCGTCTGCTCAAATCCGAGCGCGGCAAAGACGGCACCCAGTGGTTGGCAGGCCTTGGCGGGATTGACGGTCAAACCTTCGCGGGCAAAATTCTTCTCGCGATAGTCCGCGCTCTTGGTCCATTCCTTCACGCGCTCAAGCTCTTCGGTAGGAACCGGGTCCTCGAACATGCACTTTTTGTTCGCCAACATCTCCGTGTACTCGGGACCACGGAACAATTCAAAGTGATCGATCACCTTCTCGGCATTTTGACTCATCTCGGTATTCCTCCTTGAGGGTTGCTTCGTCTCTGTTACCAGGGTGTCTTGGTCAGCCGCCAGACCGGAGCGTTGATGGCCATATCCATGTCGCGTGCGAAGATGGCGAAGCCGTCGTATCCGTGATATGGCCCGGAGTAGTCCCAGGAATGCATCTGCCGGAACGGCACACCCATCTTCTGGAAGACGTATTTTTCCTTTACGCCGGCGCCGACTATATCGGGTTTTACTTTGTCGACGAACTTTTCGAACTCGAAGCCTGTGATGTCGTCGTAGATTAGCGTGCCGTCTTTCACGTAATGCGTGGTGCGCTGATAGTCGTCGTTGTGGCCGAACTCGTAACCGGTGCCGACCACTTCCATGCCCAGGTCCTCGTAGGCTCCGATGACGTGGCGCGGGCGCAGGCCGCCGACAAACAGCATTACCTTCTTGCCCTCCAGACGGGGGCGATACTTGGCGATTACCGCATCGGTCAGCGCCTGATACTTAGCGATCACGCGCTCGGCGCCTTGCTTGATCGAGTCGTCAAAGTGAGCGGCGACGGCGCGTAGCGACTCGACGATCTTGGTCGGTCCGAAGAAGTTGTACTCAACCCATGGGACCCCGTACTTATCTTCCATGTGGCGGGAGATGTAGTTCATTGACCGGTAGCAGTGCAGAATATTCAGCTTGGCCTTCGGCGTGGCTTCGAGTTCGGCTAGCGTTCCATCGCCCGACCACTGCGCGATGACCCGCAGACCCATCTCTTCCAGAAGAATGCGTGAAGACCATGCGTCTCCGCCGATGTTGTAATCGCCAATGATCGCCACGTCGTACGGTGTGCTCTCAAAGCGTGCCGGCTTGCCTGTCTGCTTATCGAAGACCCAATCGCGAATTGCATCGTTGGCAATGTGGTGCCCGAGCGACTGCGAGACTCCACGAAAGCCCTCGCAGCGGACGGGAACGATGGTCTTGCCGTATTCCTTGGCCTTCGCGCGGGAGACGGCTTCGATATCGTCGCCGATCAGGCCGATGGGACACTCTGACTGGATGGTGATGCCCTTGTTGAGCGGGAAGAGTTCCTGAATTTCATCGATGATCTTGACTAGTTTCTTGTCGCCACCAAAGACAATGTCCTTCTCCTGAAAATCGGAGGTGAACTGCAGCGTGACGAAGGAATCGATACCGGTGGTGCCCACGTAATAGTTGCGCCGCGCCGCCCAAGAGTATTGTCCGCAACCCACCGGGCCATGACTGATGTGGACCATGTCCTTGATCGGCCCCCAGACCACGCCCTTCGATCCAGCGTAGGCGCAGCCGCGAATCGTCATCACGCCCGGAAGGGACTTGATATTCGACTTGACGGCGCATTCGCCCTTGCCCTCCTCGAACGTGGTCAGGTGCTTGACGCGTCTCTTCGCGCTCTTCTCCGGATACGCCTCCAGAACCTCGGCGATCATCTGCTGGTTGCGTTCCTTGATTTCTTCAATGCCAGTAATTCCGCTCATGTGCGCCTCGCTCAAGCAGTATTTAAAAGCCTGGCGCCGGCGTGAAGTAGCGACCGGCGCCCGATGGATCGTTATTTGTTAAGCCGCAACCTCTGAGGCCTTCTTCCCGACTAAAGACTCGTCTACGTTGTCGAGGATGCCGTGCTCCATCAGCATCTCTTCGAGTTCGTCCATGGTGATGGGTGTGGGAATAACACCTTGGCCGACGTTGGCGTGGATCTTTTCCGCAAGGGTGCGATAGTGGGCAGCCTGTATGGAGTCGGGAGCATACTCGATCACCGTCATGCGGCGAAGCTCGGCGTGCTGCACCACGTTGTCCCGTGGAACGAAGTAAATCAGCTTGCTGCCCAGCTTCAAGGCCATGTTCTCGGCCAGTTCTAACTCCTTATCGGTCTGGCGTTCGTTGCAGATCAGACCGCCGAGTCGAACTCCGCCTGAGTTTGCATACTTGAGAATACCCTTGGAGATATTGTTGGCCGCATACATCGCCATCATCTCGCCTGACATGACGATGTAGATTTCCTGGGCCTTGTTCTCGCGAATAGGCATCGCAAAACCGCCGCAGACTACATCACCGAGTACATCGTAGGAGACGTAATCGAGGTTCTCGTATGCGCCATTCTCTTCAAGAAAGTTGATCGATGTAATAACACCGCGACCCGCACATCCCACGCCAGGTTCAGGACCGCCGGACTCGACGCAACGGATTCCCTTGTAGCCGGTCTTCATCACCTCTTCCAGCTCGACATCTTCTACGCTGCCGTGTTCCGCAGCCAGGCTCAGGATGCTGTTCTGCGCCTTCGCGTGCAAGATCAAGCGCGTTGAATCTGCCTTTGGATCGCAGCCAACGATGAGGATTCTCTGCCCCATTTCCGCCAGGGCCGCCAAAACGTTTTGCGATGTGGTGGACTTGCCGATTCCACCTTTGCCGTAGAAAGCAACCTGTCGAAGTGGTGCCATTTTTACTTCCTCCTTGGAGTTACCGCCGGTTCGTTGCTACCGATTCAGGATGCTGGTCTGTGACATTGCATCCTTGGGGCTACGATCCTTGCCTAAGTACATTGCAATCGTCTGGCCAGACTTAACAATTCCGTAAGTCTTGTAGTTGTAACCAATGATGCTCGCTATTGGATTCTGATGTGTGCCGAACCTTACAAGCCACGCGCGCGATTGTAGCGAACGGGACCAAGTCAACTCCCCGTGCGAGCTAATGCACAGTCTGTTTCTTGGCGAACACAGTGACGAACTCACTCAAGGGCATCGCGATGCGTTCGATGTTGTTCAGTTCGAGGAAGCGTGCTTCATTCCGAGTAGGTTCCTCGGGCAGGACGGCCCAATGCTTCTCGGAGGAGCGCTTCATAATCTGGCGGGCGAAGAGTCGCTCCAGTTGCGTCGAGAATCTGCAACCGAGAAAAAGGAAGCTTCGTCCTTTTCGGATCTGCTTCACAGACTCGGGTATGGGAGTCTGAATGTCGATCTCTGTCAGCACCTCGACGAAATCGGAATCGGAGACAAGATAGTTGCGCGCGGGCCACACCGAACCAAGCGGCTGATAGAGCAATGTCTCCCAGTTGGGGCGGGCCCCTGCAGGCTTGGCCTCTGTATGATTTCCGTCGGCGTCGAAGTAGTGAACCCAATTGCCGTAGTGTTCCGCCTGGCTCACACCCTGCGCCATTCCCCAACTGGGGCGCGAACGCAAGGCTTTCTGGGGAAGGTCGTCATACCACGCATGAACAACCAGCGGAAGTGCAGGCAGGCTCATCAGCAAGGTGTGCAGCGCCGTCGGCTTCGATTCGCCGCAGAAAGCTTCGGTCATTGCGTTGGACACAGTCCGGCGATGTTTGAAGTTCTCGATGAATTGGGCGGCCGCGGTCAGGTTGGTCCTGATTTTGTAAGGCACGCTGGTCTTCGAGGTAAGACATCCAACCAAGGCTTGATGTGATCCAGGAAGTTGGTTCCCGGTGTGCGCCAAAGCCAGTACGCCAGGGCCGAGATAAGGAATGGCGTTGCCTCCGTCGAAGGATTGAGCTACGGATTCGAGTGCTTGAGTATTCATGCCTGGTTCTCCATTTCCGCGATTCTCCGCGCTTCCACTGTGATGGGCAATGCGGTGGCGATATCCATCACCGGCAATGCCAGTTGCCACCCATTCGCCATTTTCACCAGCCCTCCCCAGAGTCCGGGCTTTTCTACCTCGACGATGAGTTCCTCAAGATCCTTCTTCGCTATGTACGCGGACAGTACGCCTGCCTGGTTTCTACGGATCATGACCTTCATAGCGCACCGCCAGTCGATTGCCATGGAATCAATTCCTGTTCGACACATCCGACGATCTGCTCGTCCGCGAACTCGACCATGTAGACCACGGTGCCTGAGTCGATATGCTGCCCTACCTGCACAATCTTTCCGGCATCTCCGGTGCGAACCAACAATGCATCGGCTGGCCGCTCTGGATAGGAACCGTCGTTGAAGAGGTCCGCGGCCGCCTTCACGCGCTGGCCCCATTCGAAGCGTGGGTCGCTCGCGACCATCATGAGGTTCCCCCAACATTGAATCTCTCTACAGCTTCTAATTCCTTTAGCTTCATGCCCACTCGGAATCCACTGCCCAGAAACTCGACACCGTAGATGTAGAACAGCTGTAGAAAGTTGCCGATGGAAATCACATATCCTTCCTCACCCTTCCTGACCAGAACCTCACCGATCTCCTTGCCGCCGTATGTCCCATCGTTGCGAACCACCTTGGTCGACCGGACTTTCTGTCCGTAAGCCAGCCCCGGCGGCCCATCCAATTCCACAACGTCGCTATCGCGAGCAATGTTCATGCCTGTTTTCTCCCTCCGGCTGTGCCAGTCGCATTTCAATCACCGCATGAACGCCGTCAGCCGAACCGCGTGCCGCTGCGAGTCTGTCTTTCACGCGTTCGCGCACCAGTGGGTCTTGATCCTCGCGCATCACGGCAAGTGCAGCCATGGGGACCCGGCCCGCGGCTTCGTAGCGAACACGGAAATCGGAGTGGAAGCGAAGCGGCAGTAGCTGCGCGGGTGTCAGGCGCTCGGCAACGGCCAGGCAGACTGAGCCATCTGGATCAGTGGCCATTTCAAGCAACCACTCTGCAGAGATTCGTTGCGCCACAGCCAGGCGGACCTCGGGGTCGGGGTCGTCGATCATGTGCTTAAGCTGCGGGACACCGATGCGCTGCGCGACCACCTGACGCACGAAGTAGTCGGGGTCCGACATCATTGGTATCAGCTCTTCGCCTTCGAGATGCGACGCGACGCGGCTCCTCACTTCGCGGTGAGGATCGTTGCGCAGCCGCAGCAGAAAACGGCGAGGCAGGCGCAACGCCGCGTGCCACCGTACGGACTCATCCTCATCATCCAGAAGTGCCGTCAAGCGGAAGACGTCGGCGTATTTTGCTGCTGCGGCGCGAACCTCAAAGTAGGGGTGACTGAGAAACTGGTTGGCCAGGTCGGGATTGCTTTTGAAGAAATGCTCGATTCGCGAGGGCGACCGGTCCTGTACGCAGATGTGCTTCTGCCGGCAACGATCCTCGCGAGTCAGTTCACGGTGAACGCACTCGTCGCAACAAACTTCACGGCCCTGCCAATCCAACGCTTCTCCGGGATCGTGGGTCATGGTGCGTTCCTTTCTTCCTAAATCCATTGGGGTCGAAGGAGTGCTTCAACCGGTACCAGATTTGAGACTTGTCCGCATGCTTTGGAGCGCATGCCAGGGTTTACGACAACCAGGCCGGCCTGCGCGCCCTCTCTGAAATCCACGGTTGCGCCGTCGAGCAACGGAAGGCTGTTCTTGTCCAGAAAGATGCTTAGCCCGGCATGTTGCCAGATAACATCGGACGATGCAGGCCCCGCCGTCACATCGAATTCAACGGCAATGCCAGAGCATCCGCCGAGCGAGACTCTAAGCTGGAATCCAGAATTCGGATTCGTGCCCAACCGCACCATGCGGCGCATGAATCTCTCCGCTGCCGGGGTCAGAATCGCGTTCACAACGTCGGTCGTTTTCATCGACACCGCCGCCTGGAAACGCGGAACGTCGGGATTGACGATGCATGTCTTCGGCATCGGACAAATCGCAGCGCACTGCTGTTCCGCGAAAAAGCCGATGCACTCTGTACACTTTTCCGGATCGATGAAGAAGGCAAAGCTCTTCTCGAAAATTGCGTCATTGGGACACTCATTCTGGCATGCCGAACATCCCGTGCATCTCGATTGTCTAATCATGTAAGCCATGGTTATTTCTCCTCTCTAAGTTCTTACCGCCCATCAAGCGGTCAGTGCGCCTTGCCGAATATCTGCGTCGCCGCGATCTTGATGCACAACTTCGCCGCACTGGACGCGCCGTAGATACTCTTTGAAATATGCAATCGCCG
>JALYIG010000242.1 GCA_030775885.1 Acidobacteriota bacterium
GCCGGGGACTTACGTGGTCGAGATTCCAAAATGGAATCGGAACTACGTGCAGGAAGGCAAGCCTGCGCACGGGCCGGGCAGCTAGCAGTCCGTCTCCTGTGACCAGGTGCCCCCCTCCCCCCATATACATCCAGGCGATAACTTGTTTATTACGTTGCAGTTAGCTGCCGCCGATATCCCCAAGATACACCTTCTAAAGGGGTTACTGCTAAATTCCTCATATGATTGCGGTTAGCGGCAAGGTAAAAAGCTGCAAGATTCCCGGATGAGCGCCGGAACCTGTGCAGCCTTGACTTCTTCTAACTACTTAAATGATAGCAGGTTGGCCCAAACTGTTACGCCAACTATTTTTTGGGCCTAAGTTGCTGACGTTGTGGAGGTTACGGTAAAAATGCGTGGCGCAGGGGCTTGACACGCGATTTTGGCGGCAAATAAGCGAAAAATAGTTTGTGCCTGGGCAGCGGGACGGTTTGTGATGCTTCCATCATGATGGCCGATGGATGTCATTCCATACACTTTGCGGATGGCTTCCGAATCGGCCGTCGCACCGGGAGCAACCGTAACTTCCCAGAAGCCGACTTTTCGTTACTGACCCACGGTGTCCGCGCCCGCTCTAGTGCGCACTCACTTACAGTTTCTGGATTCAACTGGAAGAAGGGAGTATGCGGACAGATCGTTGGCAAGCATCTACATACATCAGTGGCTACGAAGAAGAGACCGCCGGTGATGACGGAGTGCGAGGTGAAGGTGCGTGGGCGCTGGCTCCCATGCACTATTTTCGAAGCCCTCATAGAACGCGATCAGATCATGCGCTGCAAGTATTGCCATGGCCCGGTGCAAGCGCTCAAAGAATCGAGCCTCGGAGCCCGAGCCCACATCGAACACCTGCAAAGACATCCCGGCTGCCGGTTCCCGGTTGGCACGTTCAGCGGAGTCGAATCGAAACATCCCCTCGCATTGAAATAAGGCGAAGCGCCATAGAGGCTGTTGCTAGCGGTGACTACGCTAAGCCGACTTGTGGTCAAGTCTGATTGGAGCCGATAAGCCGACTTATGCTTATCAATCTAGACTCTAGGCCATAAGTCATTGACCTTTGATCCGGGCGAGTACTTTAGCCAGCCGAGTGGGAGGAGACAGAGAAATGACGTCATCATATGGGGTGGACTCATCGAAGAGAGGAGGCCACAACTCACCATCTCGTGGCGGGAAGGCCACCTCTCTTCGCAGAGATACGTGCCGCCGCGGCTGGCTTTCGACCAAAGCGCTGAACGTCTCATCAATGAGGTTAGGGGCTGAAGTAGATAGTGATAGGCGCGGCGAGAAGATTAGTCGCCATTCGCGGTCGCGATAGAATTTATTGCGTTTGAAGGAAGCGACGATCGTCAGTAGGCACAGACCCAGATCTCTCCGCGGAGTTGATGCCATCCAGTCCACACGCCCCCGCTGGAATGATCCAGTTGAATGCTTTACAAGCAGCTTCGAGGCCGCTGATAAGTATTGTTTGACAGCCCGCCGCTGATCCCTTTCCCCATAAATGACTGGACTAAACCACCGTTCTCCGCCCATGCCTTTCAGCGTGAGAGGCGGTGGACCACCGCGCGGTTGAGTGAAGCGAAAACATACTGATCCGTATGTCTCAGTGTGAAATGGCGATGCGGCTCCGCCACAGAAACAAGTGATGAACAACATGGAGCGACGGCTCCGCATAAAATCGGCTAATCCGGACAGGACGTCTTGAACGAAAAGATTGCTTTGCTGATCAAGCAGTTCCATCGCAGCGTCTTCCACCAGTGCAATTCCATGTCGCAATTCCGTCGTATCGCTTTGCTCTGTCAGACATGTTGCCCATAGTGTTCGGGTAGCAATGATCTTCTTGGAAGATTCTTCACGGGTGTAATGACAGAGGATTCGAGGGCTAGGCCCTCTGAACGTCGACGCTGCAAACTCGCGCGTTAGAGAGGAGATGTCTTGAACGAACTCCATGTTCCGGAAGCCAAAATCCATACCAACTGAAGTCTATCGATTCCCATTGCAGAAAGGCTAAAGTTGAAGGTTAATCTATTAGTCGCGACAAACGCTCCGGGGTGCGGGAGCCTGCACGGGGGGCCTCAGCCCCACGGCAGTAGGCAGGATTCCAGTCGCCATGCCGACTTGTCGGTACTGATCTGCAGAGGTTGCGAAGCGATAGGAACCTCTCGAACATGCAGACGGCAGGAGCTTAGAATTTTGAGGACTAGGATCCGGTCTGCCCGACGGGGAAGATGTCGGCAACGGGAATACTGGCCCGGTAAATGCGCTCCCCGATCTGAGCGGAGATATGAACGGGCGTATTTATTAGGGTTGCTCGCTCCGCGGAATTGAGGTCTGTCATGGAGGCCTCAATTGACATAAAGTCCATCGTCGAATCATTCAGGATCGGTTCGCGATTTCGGTGCGTCTCGGTAACTCGGTAAGCACTGTACCCTGGCTTATCAGTCGGTACTGCTACCCAGCATGAACCAAATTTCCTGACTAAGAGAGTCGGAACATACATTGTGCAACTGTAGTCGTTTGCTCTGGGGCCATCGTTACGGAACATTGGTATCAACGCGACGATCCTTCCACTCGCAGAATAGGTGGGAGTTGCCTTCAGCGATATTTCTCCTTGCACGTCTTTCGATTCGTCGACGTTCCAACTGGGTAGGCGTATTTTAAGGTGAGCGAGTATCTCCTCATTCGTCTCAAAAGAGACGGGGTTCAGGTGCAGTAGATCGCGCATTCCCTCTCGACCCACACTGGCATGGCGGTAAACCGCCGTAGGAATCTTTTGTTTCCGGCCGCGATTGATAAAAGCTGCGATCGCGATCTCCTGCTCTACCCACACCGAAGCGCGCGTAAGCAGCGGAGTATTTCTGCCAGGGATAATCACATCACCGCGAGGGTGCATAACCGCTATAAAACCTACCGCGCGCTCAAGAGCTCCCATGATGTTCTCGTGGAGTCCGTTAAGATCACTCTGCTCGTCCGCGAAGAAGGGCGTGAACACCCCTGTCG
>JALYIG010000243.1 GCA_030775885.1 Acidobacteriota bacterium
GTCCGAGGCCGCCGAGGCCGACGATGCCGACTTTCTTGCCTGCCGTGACTCCCCAATGACGCAACGGCGAGTAGGTGGTAATGCCGGCGCAAAGGAGAGGCGCGACGGCAGCGAGATCAAGATTGGTAGGGATGCTCAGCACAAAGCGCTGATCCACCACGATGCTGTCGGAGTATCCACCATAGGTGACGCCGCCGAGATGCTTGTCGGGGAAACCGTAAGTGAGGATTTGATTCGGGCAGAACTGCTCCAGACCCTCTTTGCAAGCAGGACATGTGCCGTCGGAGTCCACGAGGCAACCGACGCCGGCCAGATCGCCGGCCTTGAACTTTGTGACGGCCGAACCGACCTTGGTCACGCGACCGACGATTTCGTGGCCAGGGACGCAGGGATAGACCGTGGCCATGACGCTGCTCCATTCATTGCGAGCCATGTGCAGGTCGGAGTGGCAGATGCCGCAGAACAGGATTTCGATCTGCACGTCGTTTTCGCTTGGATCGCGCCGCGCGATCACAGTGGGGGCAAGCGGCGAAGTCGGACTGGCGGTCGAGTATGCTTTTGCGTTGAACATGTAACTAGACTAGAAGTTATGCGCGCCTTAGACCCTGCAAAGTGCGCCGTTCTGTCTACAAAATACGCCAATCGAACCATTCTTGGCGTGCTTTTGAACCTGGCGATTGGCTCTGAGCCTTCGCTATGAGCCAAAATATCCTTCTGCATTCAGCGAGGAGCATAAAACTATCCCATGACATTCTTTGAGAGTCTGCTTGTACTCCTGCTCATCGCGATCGCTCTACTACAAGTGGCTCGTCGGCTGTCCCTTCCTTATCCCACAATGCTTGCGGCAGCAGGGGTCGTGGTGGCGCTAATCCCAGGAACGCCAACGATTTCCATCGATCCCGCTACCTGCCTCGCTCTCTTTATCGCGCCAGCCGTTCTGGACGCGGCGTACGACTTTCCGCCCGGTGCCACTCGACGATTTGTGGCTCCGCTGGTCTCAATGGCAGTCATCGCCGTGGTTCTGACGACCGGTGTTGTGGCTTGGATCGGGTGGGGCTTTCTAGGCCTACCGCCCGCAGCGGCTGTCGCGTTGGGTGCAATCGTGGCTCCTCCCGATGCCGCAGCCGCAACGGCTGTGCTGAGTAAATTCTCACTCCCGCGGAGTACGGATTCCGTGCTGAAGGGCGAAAGCCTGTTCAACGACGCTACTGCGCTGCTTCTATTCAGCGGCGCCCTGACCGTACTGGGCGGCGGAGGCCTCACCCTTCCGATGGGTCTGCGCCTTGGCTTCGCGGCACCGGGCGGCTTGTTGCTGGGAATTGTTTGTGCCTACCTCTTTCGATACGTGAATCGCGTGGTGAAGGACACGCTGGGAGGCACACTGCTCCAATTCCTGGTGGTCTATCTCTTATGGATCGGGGCAGACCATCTCCATCTCTCTTCGGTGCTCTGCGTGATCGGGTTCGCCATGACATTTGCGCGCAAAGCAGACGCAACAGATGTTGGTGCACGGATGCGCGTTCAGTCCTACGCTGTGTGGAGTTCCGTTGTCTTTGCTTTGAATGTGTTCGCGTTCCTGCTGATGGGCATGCAAGCCCGGTCCATCGTGATGAGGATGGAGGGGACTCATCTGCGCTCTGCCCTCGCTTTCGCGAGCCTGGTTATCGCCGCGGTCGTGGGTACTCGACTGCTCGTCGTCCTTGGTTATAACCGTGTGGAGTTCTGGTGGGAATCTGCCAGGGGCATACACAAGCCAAGCAGAGTCGGTCAGGCGTTCTTTGTTGGCTGGTGCAGCATGCGAGGGTTCGTCACGATGGCGACGGCCTTTGCCCTGCCGTCTTCGTTTCCGCAACGGGATACGGTAGTGTTGACGGCATTTTCGGTCGTTCTCGCAACACTCGTTCTTCAAGGAGTTACCTTGACCCCGCTTGTACGGCTCCTGAAGCTGGATCGAAGTGATGAAGCGATGCGTGCGCTTGCGTCTGCGCGTGTCTCCTTGGCACGGGTGGCCCTTGCGAGCATTGCAGGCCATGGTGGCCCGGAAGCCGAAAATCTGAGGTTCCGCCTAGCTCTAAAGGCGCACACGCAAGGGGATAGACAAAGCCTCGCGCAGTTAGAACGCATGCGCGAGCTGGGGCTCAACTGTATTCAGGCGGAGCGTGCCGAACTGGAAAATCTGCGCAACGAAGATGAGATTGGCTCCGAAGAGTACTTAGGGCTGCAGGAGCAACTCGACTGGAGCGAACTCACTTTACTGTGCGATGCCGACCGGCGGATTGAAGAAATTTGAAACGACCCGCAAAGGTGGAAGCGTTGCTCCGATCAGCACGAACAATCTTCGCCCTTGCGACTCTGTAGCCGGTTATGGCGTAGGCAGAAGCCCCGCAAGCATTGCTGAGATGACACCGCCATCGATCAGGAGGTCAGTTCCAGTGACGAAGCCTGCATCCGGTCCGAGGAGATAGTTCGCCGCGACGGCGACCTCATCAGGAGAGGCCATCCGCTTCGCTGGCGAAGCGTCGATCATCGCGCGATACATGTCGCCGATGGGCGAGTTCAGTTCATGCTGCGCAAGAGGAGTTGAGATGATTCCAGGACTTAATGAGTTGACCCGCGCCCCACGCTTGCCCCAGCTGATGCTGGACGCCTGCACCCGAAGGTGGTTCGCGCGTTTCGAGATGATGTACGCAACCATCGAGTACGGAATCGCTTCCGCGCTGAGGAACGGCAACTTCAAGAGTTCGTCAGCAGGCGTAAATGCAAGGGCGTGATCCTGCTCTTTCGGGAGCGCGGGCGACATGTATCCCGCCATGCTGGAGACAACTAAACCAGCCCCACCTTGAGCGATGACGCGCTCGAACTCCTCGAAGACAACCGCGCTGCCGTACAAATCGACGGCCAACACGCGGTCGGGCGGAGCCATATTCGGCGAAACGCCGGCAGTGTTTACAACGTTCATCACGCTTCCAAGCGAGGCCGCTTTATCAGCAAGGGCACGCACCGACTCCCGTGAGGAAACATCAACCTTCAGTGAAGAAACTTTGTAGCTTGCAACCTCGAGTTCCTTTACAGCAGCAGTCAACAAGGTCTCGTTGAAGTCCGCCATTAGAATGTGTTTACCAAATCCTTGACGACGCGCAATCGCCATCCCTATGCCACCAGCACCGATTATTACGACTACTTCAGTCTTCATAAAATCTCCTGGAGACTTTTCGACTTCGCCTTGCGCCTATTCGGCAGTCAAGGGTCGTTCCCGTTCAACATTATCTAAAGTAGGCTTCGCGGGGATTGGCGGCCCAGCAAACCACGCCAATCACACGACAGAGAGCGCCAAATTTGACACTGAAGCCGCTGACGGCAGCGAAGGGCATCGCTCGCCAGCTCATCCGTAGCCGCAAGTGAGTGGTTCCGGCTCCTGGCGCGATATGCAAGAAGGGAGTCGCTACGACCTGTGATCTCGTACTTGGCCATCTCAACTCACGCAAAATCGCGGAGTATCAAATCCGACTCCGGCGTATGTGGAAACGCGGTACGGCCTGTTGTCGCCATTTGAGATTGGCAAAGCCGTGAGGGCATCTTGCCGGGGCCAGTCATCAAGGGAGTGAGACAATGGTTGTGCTGTCCAATGTGCCCGGCGAAGGCATGTACTTTGCCGCCGCGGTTCCACCGGCAGGCCCGACCAGAGTGTGTCTTCATTCGTTCAGCTGCGCACGGCGCGGAATATACTCTCGTCCAGACGACAGCTTGGCGCGACACAACTTTACCTAAAGACTGGGATAGGTTCTGTAGGCGAGGATCTCCGAGCTTAAGGACGTTCCGCTGAGGCGTGATGTCTTGAGCAGCACCTCGAAGTAGGGAAATTTCTGGACGTGAAGAGTGTCTCGAAACTTCTTCAACTGTTCTTCCGAGGTGAGGAACTCGGCGGCCGCGCTGGTCGCGTCGGAATCCGTCCCGGTGATGAGGATTACGTTTCCGGTATGGCTTGGGTTCGTCAGATAGGCTACGACGCTGTACCCGACAAATCCGTTTGGATACTGGGAGGAAGGGGTATAGGAGGCGGCCTCGCCGGGTCGCGGATGGCGGTTCGCGACGTATCCGAGCCCACTGGCATTGTCGTAGTCGAGGCTGAAGTTCATATGGTCGTCGAAAAGGTAAATCCACGGATTCGCCTTCTTCCCCCCAATCAGAATAACGTTGTCAGTCTTGACCAATTCGGCCTGGAAGAATCGGGAAAGCGTCAAGTGCAGCGACGATCCGACCGGACTAAGCCCGAGTATCCGCTGGGCAGCGCGAAAGTCGCCGAAGGCTACCAGATTATGCGAGGAGATGTCGATGAGATCGTCGCGACGATCCTTACTGACAGGCAGCGATTCCGCCTCCTTCATGTACTGGCGATCAATGTAGTCGGACAGCGATACGCGGTGTCCGGTGAGTTCTTCACGGATGCTGAGCGAGGCATCGGGCAGAACGACGTCGGTCTGCTGGGAGGGCTTGACGAAGTCCTTCCAAAGCGCCGAGACTGCCGGCTTACCTTCCCATGGATATAGCAGCTCTTGCGTCGCGCGGTCCCGGTGAAATAGCGGCAAGTAGGCGACTGCGAGGGCCACGCATACCGTTGCCCATACAAGGTGCAAGCGGTAGTTGCGGTGCTCACGGATCGGTAGCGCGGCCGGAGTGTCGGGGAGCGCGGCGTCCCCTGGTTGAGAGATTTCCATGGATGGCGCCGGGCCGCTCTGGAGTTCGGGGGAACGTCGACGGAATACGGGCTTATAGCCGCCGCGCGCGATCTCGAGGATGAGTGTCTCGTGCGCGCCTTCAGATGCAAAGTACAACTCGATCCGCTTCCTCAGATCAGTGGCGGCGACGCGAACGATATTGTCCTGGCTTCGGTCGTAATTTGGCGATCTCTCGAAGACCTTAACGCCGATCTCCTGCTCGTGTATCTCAGGGCAGCCAGCCTTCAGCGATTGACCGCCAACATAGAGTAGAAAATCCCGCAGGCGAGCGGAGCGCCTGAACTGCTCACTGGCCGCAATGCGATCAATGAGAGCGCGCCTCTCGTCCACGCTGGGTTGATCCAAGCGTTCTTCCGCCGGAGCACTCGCTCTAGAACCCATAGGCCATCCTGACTCGTAAGGTTGGAGTCTAACATGGAGAACTATTTTTGGGTCAGCTGGGATCTTTCTGGCAGCGAGGATGAGTACCAACCGGTCGAAACCTTATCCCATCGAGGGGTGCGCAATACTGGCTGGTTGAGCTGGGTCAGTCCGCCTGAGCTCCTCGATCGCGGTCGAACCCGAGGTCTTCGTGCAGATCGCATCGCTAGGTGATGGCTCCAAAGCTCAGAAATGAGCGACACCGCAGACT
>JALYIG010000244.1 GCA_030775885.1 Acidobacteriota bacterium
TGTTGTAGGTGTCGAATGGGATAAGGCGCTTGCCGTCGGGGTGGGCGATGTGGACGCAGGTCTTCTTGATACTGCGGAGGTCGAAACTTTGCGCGTCGATGAATTGCACGATGAGGACGCGGAAGAGATTTTCGTAACCGAGGTTTTTGGGTGCGAGCACCTGGGGCAGGCAGCAGAGCAGCTCGCGCAGGGTGCTGGCCTGTGACTGGGGTGAGTGGTTGGTGGAGAAGAGCTTGAAGATCTGCGAGCGCAGGGCGGGGTTGTGCTCGATGCTGGCGCGGATGGCGGGGTCCTGCTCGTAGACGATGGTGTTGCGGCCACCGTTGATCAGGACGTCGGGCGAGATGATGCCGGTGAGCGGCACAACCTTGCCGCCCAGCTTCATGGCGTAGGCCATGGCGAGCGAGTCGGGGTGGCAGGGCACGGGGATGAGGTCGGCGGGAGCGAAGACGGAGGTCTGGGAGAGGATGCGGCGGCGGACTTCAGTGAGGGTGAGGCGGTGGAGGGCGGGGTCGTAGTTTTCGAGGCGGCCGGCCTGCTGCACGGGCTGGAAGGTGACGCCGCGCACGCAGGGTTGCTGGAGGGCGAAGTCGATGATGGAGCCGAGTTCTTCGTCGTTGGCGCCGCGCTCGACTGTCACAACCAGCGTAGTGGAGACGCCGAGGCGGTTGAGTTTTTCCAGGGCCCTGGTGCGGATGTTGCGCAGGTCGGCTCCGCGGAGCTGCATCAGCGGGTCGCGTTGGAGCGAGTCGAACTGAAGATAGAGTTCGAAGTTAGGCATGTAGGTGGCGAGGCGCTCGGCGAAGGCGTCGTCCTGCGCGATGCGGATGCCGTTGGTGTTGACCATGAGGTGGCGGATCGGCCTTCGTTTTGCCGCGTCCAGCACCGCGAAGAAGTCAGGATGGATGGTGGGTTCGCCGCCGGAGATTTGCACGATGTCGGGCTGGAGCTCGTTGGAGACGATGCAGTCGAGCATGGTTTCGATTTGCGCGAGCGAGCGGTAGGTAGTGCGGTGGGTGCCGCTGGAGGCATAGCAGATGGGGCAGTCGAGATTACAGGCGTCGCAGATTTCGAGGAGCGAGAGGCAGGAGTGCTGCTCGTGGTCGGGGCATAGGCCGCAGTCGTAGGGACAGCCGTACTGGATGGGCGTGTTGTAGTGGTCGGGCATCTCGGGCGGCTTGATGAAGACTTCGCGGGAACGGCGGTAGTAGTCGATGTCGTCGGCCATGAGGACGCGCTCGAAGCCGTGGGTGGGACAGCGTTTGAGCATGTAGACTTTGTCGTCTTCGAAGACGATTTTGGCGTCGATGCGGCGGAAACAGGTGGTGCAAATGGAGACTGCTGTGTCGTAGTAGAGGTAGTCGCGTGTTTTAGCCATTATTGGGTCCTGTCTGGATCTTTGAAGAAGAGGCTGCGAACGATCGCGATGATGGCGACCACGATGAGGCCGATGATGCTGCCGAGGATGCCGATCAGTTCGACCATGCCGGTGGTCACAAGAAACCCGTCGATGGCTGAGTGAGTCACGATCATGACCGCGTAGTTGGCACCGCAAAGTCCAAGGGATATTCCGAGCACGGTGGCGAGGATGGCTAACGCCTTTGCTAGACCCGATTTGTTTTCCCACGGCTTATACATTGTTTTCGCTGTGCGCTGGCGGTGGTGGTGGTTGCCTCGGCGGGCCGACGATGAGCACGATGATCAGCCAGAGAATGCTGATGAGGAATACGGCCACTCCGATGAAGAATGCGGCGACGCCGGCGTTGGCGGTGGGCGAGCTCTGGCCTTCGAAGTTGAAGTGGCCGACGCTGCACAGTCCGCAGCCGAGCAGGATCAGGGCTACGGAGACTGCAAGCGTGATGAGTGGCGCTCGCCATCGCTTCTGTTTCGGTGCTTCCATGATTGCCTCCGAATCACAAGGACTGTTGTTCCTGACGCCTTTGCTCTGCCGGATCCTGCTTGCGACTCACTCAGGATCGCTTTTCGATGGAAACGCGTCTGGCATGGTGGGACAGTTTCTAAAGTGTCCTACTGAAAAGTGGCCGGTGTTAGAAAGCCTGTACCCCAGCGGCTAAAGCCGGATTGTAAATGCGCGCTTACGGCACGGCTGAAGCCGTGCCCTTAACGAAAATGGATTTTCGGCACCATCCTCCAAAGCTACTCAGCCGGATAGTAAATGAGGCGCTTACGGCACGGTTGAAGCCTGGCCCTTAACGAAAGCGGGCTTTTGGGTGGAGGCGGCGAGTGCTACCAGGCCGGCGATACAGGCCCATTGGATCATGCTGAGGCCGTGGAGGGAGGGTTCGGGTTTGAGGAAGTCGATGGCGAGACGCCAGGCCAGGTACGCAGCGAGGAAGGCGCGGAAAAGGATTCCCTGCGGGTGAGGGCGTTTACTCCAGAACCAGAGGACCAGCGCGAGTGCGGCAAGGAAGACGATCTCGTAGAGCTGAGTGGGGTGGCGTGGAATGCCGTCGCCGAAGTCGATGGCCCAGGGGAGGGCTGTTGGTTTGCCGTATGTGTCGTCGGCGAGGCCGGCCAGGAAGCAGCCGATGCGGCCGATGGCGATGCCGAGGCAGAGTGGCAGGGCGAAGAGGTCTCCGGTGCGGGTGCGAATGCCGGCGAAGGGCTTGGCGATCTCGACGGCAAGCCAACCGCCGAGCAGGCCGCCGACGATGGTCTTGCCGCCGGGCAGCAGAAAAGTGCGCCAGGTGAATTGCGCGAGCGGTACCTGTTCGAGCAGGCCGAGCGTGCGGGAGCCGAGCAGCGCTCCGACGGCCGCGGCGGCGATGACGATCCAGCGATGGTCGTCGTGTACGATATCGCCGGCGCGGCTGCGGAGACGCCGGTAGAGGAGATAGCCGGCGACATAGCCGAGGGCTTCAAATACGGCGTGCAGCTCAGGATGAGGTGTGAGTCTCAAGTGGGGCAATTGTACGGTGACGGTGGGCAGGGAGGATGGATCGGGCGGTACACTTTCGGCTGAGGCCGTCGATGGCGAACGCGGGTGTAGAGCCGGGGGACGATGTGAGCGCGGCGCTGGCCGGGGTGCGGACGGAGTCGGGGAAGAGCTTGCTGGAGCTGGCGGAGGCGTCGCCGGTGCTGCTGGTGTTTCTGCGGCACTTTGGCTGCTCCTTTTGCAGGAAGGCGATCAGCGATGTGGCAGAGCTGCGGAGCGAGCTGGCCAAACGTGGGGTGCGGCCAGTGTTTGTGCATCTGGGTCCGCCGGAGCTGGCCAAGGTCTACTTCGAGTACTACGGGATCGCGGACGTGGAGCGGGTGAGCGATCCCGGGGCCGAGGTGTACCGGCTCCCGGTGTTTGCGCTGGGGAAGAAGAATCCGCTGGGGCAGGCGCTGAACCCGGTGGTGTGGGCGGGATGGATGAAGGGCGCGATCTTCAAGCATGGGATTGGAAAGATCGAGGGCGACGGGACGCAGATGCCTGGGGTCTTTTTTCTGCGCGGCGGGAGGGTGGTGCGGGGATTCAGGGCGAGGACGATTGCCGATGAGCCGAAGTATCTGAAGCTGGTGGCTTAGACCCCACTCATGCGATGAAGCCGCATGAATTGGGCACCCGGCACCCGGCTAATCCCAGAGATCACGGAGGACCAGAGAGTGCAGAGAGTTTCGTGGCGTTTTTCGGGGATTCGGGTCGTGGGGTGACGGGTATCGATGCGTGGATTTCTTGACAGAGGGTGACGGTTTCCGCGAGACTTAGAGGGCTGGGCTTGAAGTGTGGGCCCAGATCGGCGTCCTGCGCGTGGAATTGCGCGGCAACATATAATAGGCTGCGGCACTTTCGTCACCGGCTGCGGCGCTTTTGCAGGCAGGCGAGTGCCGATCGTTTGCTGCCGGTAACTTTCCCGACAAGGACTCTCGGGCATTGGATGCGGACTGGATAAGGTTCGCAGGGACGAGAATCGCTGCGGACCTGAAGCTGGTTGAACGCTCAGGCTGCCGAAGGTTTTGGAAGGATGTTGAAGGATGGGTTCTATGGGAAGTTTCGCGCAGCCGGTTTTACTTCTTGCGGTATTTGCGGCGGTTTACTTATTGACGATCGCGCCGCAGCAGAAGAAGCAGAAAAAGTGGCAGGAAATGTTGGGGCAGTTAAAGAATGGGGATCGGGTAACAACGACCGGCGGCATTCGCGGCGTCATCATTTCGGTGAAGGACGACGTGGTCCAACTGCGCGTTGCTCCGGACAATATCAAGCTTGAAGTTGTGAAGAGTGCGATCGCGGCAGTCACTACGCCGGATGCCTAAAGACAGGGAACAGGGTTTTGGGAACAGGGAACAGGATTTAGCGGTTTAGTGAAGGCCTCAGTCAGAGATTGGATAAAGAGAAGCATGAGTAAGAATTTGAAGGGCAGGACCATAGCGATCATCGCCATCCTGGTGATCTGCTGCTACGGCATGTTCGGCATCCCGCATGGGGTGACGCCAACCGCGCTGAAAGAGGCGCTGGTGCAACGCATCAACCTGGGGCTCGATTTGAAGGGCGGCACGCACCTGATTCTGCAGGTGCATGTGGAAGACGCCATTTCCGACACCACGGACCGCGATGTGGAGCGCATTCAGGAAGACCTTGCCAAGCAGAGCATTACCGGGGCGTCGGCGCACAAGCTGGATGCGGCGCATCCTGAGGTGATCACGGTGACTGGCGTTCCGGCGGCGAAGGCGAGCGATACGCGCTCGTTGCTGGAGGGTACGGAGTACGTGAACTATGACGTGGGCTCGAACCCAGATGGCAGCCTGAAGCTGGCGCTCAAGCCGGGCGCGATCCGCACCATTGAGCAGACCACGCTGGACCACTCGATTGAGACGATTCGGGAGCGGCTTTCTCCGCTGGGTGTGACCGAACCGCTGGTTGCGCCGTACGGGCTGGGCAACTGGGAAGTGCTGGTGGAGATGCCGAACGTCTCCGATCCGGGCAAGGTGGAAGACGCAATCAAGTCGACCTCAAAGCTGGCGGTGTACGCGGTGGTAAGCGGGCCTTACCAGGATGACCAGTCTGCGCTGACGGCGCTGAACGGCGTGGTTCCGCCGGATGACGTGCTGATTCATGGCAGCGGCAGCGGCTCTGCGAACGGCACAGACGAGGTTTACCTGCTGCAGCGGGCGAGCATAGTGGAAGGCAACGATTTCCGCGACGCGCAGCCTGGAGTGGACCAGGAAGGCCGGCCGAACATGTCGTTCACGCTGACGACGGACGCGGGGAACCGCTTCTATACGTACACGTCGGCACACTCGAAGGATTCAGCGTCGCCGGGCAAGATGGCAATTGTGCTGGGCGGCAAGGTGAAAGAAGTTGCGGCGATCGATTCATCGATTCGCGACCGCGGCGAGATCCACGGCAGCTTCACCAAGGCAGAGGTGGAGAACCTTTCGCTGATGCTGCGCACGGGCAATATTCCAGCGTCGATTACGACCCTGGATACGACTTCGGTTGGGCCGTCGCTGGGCGCCGAGTCGATTCGCCAGGGCGTGATGGCCGCGGTTGCAGGCATGCTCGCGGTGATGGTCTTCATGCTGGTCTACTATCGCGGCGCGGGCATCAATGCTGACTTGGCCCTGTTTCTGAACCTGGTGATCCTGCTTGGATTTATGGGGTTCAGCAACTCGACGCTGACGCTGCCGGGGATTGCAGGCGTGATCCTGACCATTGGTATGGGCGTCGATTCGAATGTGCTGATCTTCGAGCGCATCCGGGAAGAGTTGAGGGCCGGCAAGACGGCCGCGGCGGCGGTGCAGCAGGGCTTCGGACATGCGTGGATCACGATTGTGGAT
>JALYIG010000245.1 GCA_030775885.1 Acidobacteriota bacterium
GTGTGCTTCGCCGTAGCAGCGCACCTCAAGTCGAGCGAGCTACTAATTCACTATGCCATCGTGGCTTTTGTGGCTGGGACCTTGCTGTTTTATCGGTATCTGAAGTTTTATCGACAGTATTCGTACGAGCTATTCAACACCTACGTCCGCATGAGCGGGAAAGGAACCGCGTAATGCTCACCTTCACTTTGTTCGACGTGGGACACGGTTTTTGCGCATATGCGACCACTCCCAGCGGGGCCAGCATCCTATTTGATTGTGGCTACGATAACGATCTAGAGTTCTATCCCTCACGTTACTTCTCTGACCGAAGAATCACGGCAATTGACAGGCTCATACTCAGCCACTTCGATCAGGATCACGTTTGCGACCTGCCAAACCTAAGAAAGGCTGTCACGTTTGGTTCGATTGCTCGGAACCGTTCGATTCCGGTCGATTTCATCCAACGCGAAAAGAGGCAAAATGGAATTATTACGGGGGCTATGGCAAGCGCCATCGAGATGCATCAAAACTGGATTTTTCCTGCTCGCGATCCAGATTGGGGAGGCGTGAAAGTCACCACCTTCAGCAATCCTCACCCGACTTTCACAGATATGAACAACATGAGCCTCGTCACCTTTCTGGAGTATCAGGGATGCGGCATCGTGGTGCCTGGTGACATGGAATGTGCGGGATGGGAGAAACTCTTAGCTCTACCGGATTTCTGTCAGTGCCTGAGGGAAACCAATATCTTCATAGCGTCGCACCACGGCCGGAACGCCGGTTATTCGGAAAAGGTCTTCGACTATTGCGAACCTGCCATTGTCATACTTTCCGACAAGGGTATTGTGCATGACAGTCAAGAGCACGATTACACAAAGCACGCGTCAGGTGTCCAGTGGAACGGCGATGAAACACAAAAGCGATATGTACTGACTACCCGAAACGACGGGCACATTCGGATTACAAAAGAGACAGCAAAGGGCTTCTTTATAAGGGCCAACTTGGATCTGTGACGGGAGACAATCAGGGCAGGCTTGGGGCAGCGATGCCTTCCCGCGCTCAGGAGAGGGGCGCTACCAACCGTCCTGATGCTTTCTCTGCCGCAATCTTGGCTTCGTAGCACAAGTCCTGAAAGGCCCGCGCTTCAAAGAGACTTTTCGTCCCAGCTTCCTTCAGTATCTTGCCAGATCGGCGCGAAATGGCATTGAAAGTCGTCATCATTTCAGGAACAGTTGGCTGGTTCAGTGGGCGTCTGAACACGTTTGAAAGTTCACGCATGACGCCAGCTACCTTGCCTCCATGAATGTTGGGATCTGTGCCGTTCAGATCACTTAGAGACTTCTGCACCCTGTAAGCCTTCGCCTCGAAGACGAACCATGTGTGCTTTGTAGGATTGGAAATCTGCCATGCGACAGCGAGACCAAGCTCGAAAGGCATATTGAATCTGGGCGTAATAAATGGAGGATTTCGGTCCAGACCAACCCTAGACAGGTCGTGAATGGAGTATCGACAGCCGCTGATTTCCCCGAGGATTTTGTCCAATCGGCGTGCCCCGCCGGTTAGCCCCAACGTCACACGCGGAACAAAGCCTAGATGAACGAGACCAGCAATATAGGCGAGGTAGAGTGAGCGGAACCTTGCATCGTAGGGGACGTTGAGGAATACGGCGTTCGGGGTTAAGCTGCCGACCGTTGACCGCACCGTTACTCCCCCTCTAGTGTCCGCGCGGCAATCCGCTTTCTTGATTTGATTGAATCGGCAAACTACAGTTTGCGCCACCTATCCGGGCTACCGCTGGCAGTATTTCGCACGCGTTCGACGAGCGTTGCTCGGTTAGGGGCAATCTCCCGCGCCCTCTCGATGGCTTCTTTTTGTGTTGGAAAGACTACGGCAGCCTTCGCAGAGCCGCTTCTCACAACTGCATATCTTCCGTCGGAACGACGTTCTACGAATATCGGACTTAAGGACTTTTGTCTGGCCTTGCTCATGCCCAAACTTGTCCCGAACTCCTCTAAGGATGGAATGCGAGTCGTGATTCTAACGGAGCGAGCCATATCTTTCTCAGTCTACAACGACACGCAAACCTCGGCGATTGCCAACGCACCGAGTCGCCGCTTGGCAGTGTGCCCAAAGTGTGCCCAACAATGGGCAAGAACCGCCCTAAACCACAACGATAAACGAGATCGGATGTCCCTAGCGTGCGAGAGGTTCTATGGCTAAGTTGTTTACAATCAGCAAGTAAATGGTGGACGCGGCAGGGATCGAACCTGCGACCAGTCGATTAAGAGTCGAATGCTCTACCAGCTGAGCTACGCGTCCGCTATGTTGCCTCTTGGGGGGAGGGGCGATCCAGCAATGGAGGCCGATTTTCCGGGCCGCTCACATGCAATCACCTTGAAAAGGATAGCACATGAGAAGGTTGGAAAACGGGCTCTCGCTGGACCTTGGAGATGGATTCTTCAGCCGACGAATGCGACCTCGGCTTTCATGGGAATAATGCCGCGGTCGTAGCCCATGTCGAGCAGCTTCCGGATGGCTTCGCGGCCGTCCTCGCCGTAGTTCAACGTGCGTTCGTTGACGTACATGCCGACGAATTTGTTGGCGAGGGCAGGATCGAGATCGCGGGCAAACTGCATGGCGTACGCGAGCGCCTCTTCGCGGTGATCGAGGGCATGCTGAATGCTGTCGCGCAATGCGTTGGTGGTGATGAGCATGGTTTCTTCGCCGAGCGAGCGGCGGATGGCGTTGCCACCGAGGGGCAGGGGAAGGCCGGTCTGCTCGCGCCACCACTGGCCGAGGTCGAGCGCCTTGGTGAGGCCGTTGTCGCCGTAGGTGAGCTGGCCCTCGTGGATGATGAGGCCGGCGTCAAATTCGCCGGCGACGACTGCAGGGATAATCTTGTCGAAGGGAACCGTCACGGTTTCGACGTCGGGAGCGAAGAGCTTCAGCGTAAGGTAGGCGGTGGTGAGCGTTCCGGGGACAGCGATGCGCGTCTTCTTGACGTCGGCGAGCGAGAGCTTGCGAGGCGCAACCACCATGGGGCCGTAACCCTCCCCAACCGAACCGCCGCACGCCATCAACGTGTAGGTCTCCTGCATGTACGGATAGGCGTGGAACGAGATGGCCGTGACGTCGTAGAACGGGTCGTGGATCGCGCGCTGGTTCAGGGTCTCGATGTCGGTGAGCGTGTGATTGAACTTGAATCCCGGCACGCGCACCTTGTTGGTGGCAAGCCCATAGAACATAAACGCATCATCGGAGTCGGGGCTGTGGGCAATGTTAATTTCCTGAATTGCGGCGGTGGTGGGCATGTCTGGGATGAACCTCGGGGAGTATTTCGGTCAAGAAAAAAAAGGGTGGCAAGGGTGCCGTTCGAAAATTGTGGACCGCTGCCGGCGCGTAGAACAATGTCGTGCGAGCCGCAGAGAGTCTAGATAAGAATATCAAGCGGCGCGAATTCGTGCGGTGCCCCACTGCGCTCGTTTGCACCGGACGGTGCTGAGGTGCAAATTTTGAATGGGAAATATGACGAACTTGATTCTCTTCAGGTACTGAGCCGGAGTTCTGGCTTGACTCGGAGGCTTGTATGACACTCAACTGGATGGATGGAAACGAACTCTCCCATTCCCGAAAAAGCGGGCCGGTTCGCATCGCTGCGGACAGCGTTTGAACCTTTCTCGCTCAGTAGGCGGAAGGCCGCAACCGGGGCGGCTGCTTTGCTTGCCCTGGGCGTCGGGTATCACGTGGTGTTTGGGGCCAACGGCTTAACCGTGTTTGAACAGAAGAGGCAGGAGACGCATCGGCTGAATCAGCAGATGACCGAGCTGCAGCGCGAGAATGACCGGTTGAAGGACCACGTGCAGCGCCTGCAGAGCGATCCCAGCGCAATCGAGCAGCAGGCTCGGGAAGAGTTGCGCTACACCAAGCCCGGCGAAATTATCTACGCTTTGCCGACAAAGTGAGTGCCTTCCGACGCTTGCGATATAACAGCTGGTGCGACAGGCAATTTCGCGAAGACCTGGGTGCCGGTTCCTAAGGTGCTCTGAATCTCGATCGTGCCGTTTGAGCGTTCGACAATGGCTTTGCAGATGGACAGTCCAAGGCCGGCGCCTCCGCTGATGCGGCTGCGCGACCGGTCGGCACGGTAGAAGCGATCGAAAACGTGCGGAAGCGCGTTGTCCGGAATGCCTTCTCCCTGGTCCATGACGCGCAATTCGATGATGCCATCCTGCGTTTGGACCGAGGCGGAGACGCTTCCTGCTGACGAATGTTGCAGCGCGTTCAGGATGAGGTTTGAGCAGAGGACTTCTGCGTCGTCGGTCTGCATGAGGACGCTGGCGGGCTCGCCGGCCGTCACCTGAAGCGCGACTTTCTTAAGTTCGGCGAGTGGGCGCAGGCGATCTGCGACGTTATGGGCGACTGCCTGGAGGTCTGTGGTCTCGTTCGTTTCTGAAGGAGATTCTTCCAGTCTGGCCAGTGCGAGCATGCGAGTGGCAAGGTCCTCCATACGTTCCGTGTCGACAAGAAGCCCTTCAAGTCCAGCCTCGTATTGCAAGGCAGTTCTACGACTTAGGGTCAGGAGTTGCAAGCTGGACTTTAGGACTGCGATGGAGGTCTTCAGTTCATGGGCCGCATCTCCGGTAAGCTGCCGCTGGCGCTCGAAGGCCTGGCGAAGACCTCTCAAGAGGCCCTCGATGGAATGGGCGATCGGCGCTAGTTCGGAGGTGTGAAGGACTGACTTGGGGGGAACGAATTCCCAGGAACGCGCCGAGACGCGACCGGCGATCTGGGCGAGTTCCTGCAATGGATAAAGCTTGCGACGCAGGAACCAGACCAGTGCGATGCAGGTTACGACCATCAAACCCGCACTGGCGGCGACGTAGAACTCGACCGACTCAAGCGCCTCGTGCCAACTGTCCCAGATGGGCGCGGCGTAAAGAACAGTGAACGTCCGGCGCACGCCGCCCTTTGCTTCCTCGCGATCGATGACGCGAATCCCGTCGAGGCGCAAGGCGCGAAAGTGCTGGTCGATGATCTGGAAGTCGAAGTAACCAGGCTTTCGCATTGATCCCATCTGGGCGAGAACTGCCACCGGGGTACCAGCAGATTCGCCAAGCAGTTTTCCAGTAGGGCTTAGCAC
>JALYIG010000246.1 GCA_030775885.1 Acidobacteriota bacterium
GTTGAGGGTCCCCCTGGGTATCGAGCCCGAAGGGGCAGTCAGTTTTGCAGCCGAGATTCCCTTAGGTTCAGCGGTGAGCATTATGTGTGCCACGTCACAGTCATCCACCATAGCCGCGCGTGAAGCGACAGAGGATGCGCTTCGTCAACTGGACGGCAACCCGCCGGCCGGTGCCTTGATGTTCGACTGCGTCGCCACACGATTGCGTTTGGGTAAAGAGTTTGGCAAAGAAGTCGAAGCCGTTCGACAGGCGCTGGGAGACGTGGCGCTTGCCGGCTGCAATACCTATGGACAAGTCGCCAGTGCCGAGGGCCAGTTTACCGGCTTTCACAACTGCACGGCAGTCGTTTGCGTCTTCCCTGAGTAAACCGCATTGACCCTACTCAATGATCTTGCGAGGCTGGTGCAACATGGCGAGCGTGCACTAGGCGCCTGCTCTATTGCACAGCATGCAGGAGCGACCCATCTTTGTATTTTCATCCGCGATCCCGAGTTAGCCAAGTTCCTTCCAGGCCCCGGCTTTCCGCAAAAGCTGCCGAGCGGGATTGAATGGGCTGATTATTTGCGGCAAGTGGCCAGTTCATCTTCGCCTTCCGTTGAGAGACAGTTGCCTTCTCCGTTTTCCTCATCGCGTGTCACGGCAGTCGCCGTTCTTTTGAATGAAGATGCGATAGTTGTTTTTCTCGGAAACGAGATCCATGCAAATGCGTATGAAAAAGTTGTCCCCGCCCTGCGCATTATCGCCGCATTGCTCATCCAGGAAGTCAAGACAAACATATTTAAGATTCATGCGGATCTCTCCCATAAAGCCGTTCTGGAATCACGGCAACTGGCCGCTGCGCTCAGTGCAGCACATGACACGCTTGCCGACACGCTGAATTCAAGAGAATCGCTGCTTAAAAAGATCCGGAAGCAGGATGGAAGGCTGCAGCTCGTTCGACGGATTGCCGGCATAGGCACATGGGAGTTCAATGCCGCTACCGGAGAGGCCCAGTTTTCCGCCGAAACCAGCGGCATCTACGGCTTGCCATTGGAAGAACGCAGAGTAAGTCTCGATACGATACTTTCCAGAATCCACGAAGAAGACCAGGATCGCGTTCGGGAACAGCTGGACGCTGCATTCTCAAATAACGGGGATTACAGCATTCAGTTTCGGGTGGTTTGGCCGGATGGAGTTGTTCGCTGGGTCGAAGATCGTGGTACGGCTCTCAGTGAACCGGATGGAAGCACTACAACCCTCATTGGCTTTAGTTTGGACATCACTCGGCGAGTCATGACCGAGGAGACGTTGATACGCACCGAGAAGCTCGCAGCCGCCGGGCGTTTGGCTGCGAGTATCGCCCACGAAATAAACAATCCGTTGGAAGCCCTCATTAACCTAATCTACCTTGCGAAGAGTAATTCGGAATCCGGCGAGGTTCGAGAGCTTCTCACCCTGGCCGACAACGAACTTATCCGTCTTGCGGCTGTAGCCCGGCAGGCACTCGGCTTCTACCGCGACGTGAGCACTTCGGTACGTTTTGATGTTCGACGGACGATCGAGCAGGTTATCGAACTCTTCGATAAGCAGATTCTGAAGGCTCAAATTCGGATAGAGTTCCCGGCAGAGAATTGTGAAGTTGAAGGTTGGCCCGGAGAGATCAAGCAGGCCATATCCAATCTGCTCATCAATGCGATTGATGCAAGCGAACCGGTGGCCCCACTCCGAGTGCGAGTCCACAATATTGGGAACAATATTCAGATCGCAATCGCCGACCGCGGACACGGTATCAGCAGCGAACACCAGCTTCGCATTTTCGAGCCATTCTTTTCCACAAAACAGGGCTCCGGCACAGGTCTCGGCTTATGGGTGACGAAGCAGATTATCGAAAAGCACGGAGGTTCAATTCGTGTTCGTAGTAATATCACCGCTGAATGTCACGGGACGACCGTTCTTATATGCTTGCCTCGCGCTGGGGAGGACACGTTCTTCAGCGGTTCGGAGAAGCATCTGCAATACCGTTCCCTTGAAATGGGTACTCAAAATAAAGCCTAATGAATAGCGGGAAGAAGACTGCTGCAATCCTCGATAGGATTCGCTGTTTCCATATCCCTCGGAGTGACGCGATCTCATTCGGAGCGTCTGGAGGAATAAGTATCGATTGACAGAAACTGACATTGAGAGGCAAGCGCACAGGGTCGCGCGTCCACTTGTCAACTGGTGAGAAATCTCTAGTGCCGTATCGGCAGTGCTCCGCGGCGGAACTTCTCGTGCTCCGATGCTGTTGATGCGGAGCGGTGCGGATACGGCGATTTGCAGTAAGCCGCTAGCGCGGTAAGAGTATGGGGATTGAAAGCTGTTCGCGGTGGGCCGAGGCGGCTGACTGGGCATGAAATGGGATGGCGGTGACCTGAGCAGGGTTGTTCAGGGGTGCGTCAGTGGTGTGCATGAGACCACTGGGCCAGGCATCGAGGTTGTGATGAGCTGATTTGAGCCATGGAGTAGCGTTGGCGGGATGAGCGCCCGTCGATGCGAGGAACCGGGTTGGCATGCAGGTCAGCATGATCTTCCTCAGGATGAGTCCAAGTGCGCGCAGGCAGGCAGTGAGTTAGGTCTGTCCTGTTCAACAGAGAAGCATCGCGGGACCAGATGCAAGGTACCGCGTTTGCACTGGGGACAGGATCGATTGAGTGCCGACTTCTGCGGTTCGGTCAGCAGCGCGCTGATGTCCGGGGCGGTGGCGTGGAGATGGAACCTGCACAGGGCGAGGGCTTGGCTGCGGTTGCGGTTGGCGAGCAATCCGAAGTGGCGGATCTTGACGAAGCCTGCGGGCAGGACGTGGAGCAGGAAGCGGCGGATGAACTCGACCGCATCAAGGGTCATGACGCCGCTGCGGTTGCTGTGTCTGGCGGAAAGAGTTTGGCGGTCTTCAAGTGGACCAGGCGCGGCGGCTGAAGGAGTTGGAGTCGGAGAACGCGAAGCTTAAGCGGCTGGTCAGCGAGCTGAGTCTTGAGAAGTTGATCCTGAAGGATATCGCCTCGGGAAACTTCTAAGCCCTGCGCGTCGGCATTGCGCAGCGGACCATGCTCAGGAACAGGGCTTGAGCGAGCGGCGGGCGTGCCGGCTGATGGGGTCTTTCTACTTCTACCTATCGAGTCGAAGAGGTGACACTCGACGAGACAAGGCTCCGACGGCGCCGCATAAGGCGCCGAGTGCGGTAAAGATGGGGAGGGCGAAGCAGAACCCTCTCATCGCAGCGTAATTCACATAAGTTCTCATGCTCGCGTATCCGCTGTGTTGAAAC
Source organism: Acidobacteriota bacterium (assembly GCA_030775885.1). Lineage (GTDB taxonomy): Bacteria > Acidobacteriota > Terriglobia > Terriglobales > Acidobacteriaceae > Edaphobacter. The sequence continues at coordinate 3,285 of JALYIG010000246.1, forward strand.
CCCCAAATCTTGTCTGGCTGCATTCTGACAATCTCCAGGAAGAGGTTGTTCACGATCACGAATGCCATCATGACAAGGCCCATGTGCAGCATTGCCGCGACCGCCCCGCCATAGACCGATCGTTTGATTCCCTCGCCGCGGCGGCGAACGAGCCCGCCCACAGCTGCCCACGCAATTAGGCTACCGCCGAAACAGAAGACGATGCACAGGCTCTCTACGGCGGAGTTAGACGAAATCTCCCATTGCAAAGAGGGTAGGATCACGTTCGTGAGTACGACGACCACCGCGGAAATGCCACCAAGAAGCAATCCAAGATGGATAGGGCGCGCGCAGGTCAGTACTTGGTTCCAGTACCAAAGTTGCGCTCGCGTTCGACCCTGAGTTGGCAAAACTGAGTCGCGATACTCCTCCAACAAATCACCCGAAATGCTCTCCCAGCGCCGCGCACCAACTAGTAAGCGTAGAACAAGGTCGCTACCGCGAGGGATATCGCCAGATTGGCTCCGACTCTTCTCGTTCATGTCCGACCTCCAAGTGGATATTGAAGCCCGCTCCAGAGTGCATTCAGCACCGATCGGGCGTCGTTCAAGGCGCGAACGCCTCTTGGCAAGATTATGTAATACCGTCGCGCTCTACCTGACCGTATGGGAGTTCCGCTGGCGAGGCTGGAGGAAATCAGTCGCTTACGCTCAAGTCTTTCGAGAGTCGCATGCACCGCGCCCGCAACGATATCTCGACCAAGCAACTCGTGGACGGAGTTTAGAATGGCGCGACCGTAGGCGTCCTCCGCCAATCGAACGATCGAGAGAAGCACCGCCTGTTCAAAGCCACCCAGAACTTCGGCCATCGGACGACTCACTAATCCTGTCTTAAGTAGACAAAAAATGCGCTCAATTGAGTACGCCTACTTTGTAGGCTTTGTCCATGACAAATGTCAAGGGCCTATCCGCGATTCGAGAAAGAATCGCACTCTTCTGGGCTTCGAACCACCGGGAGTGCATAAACTCGGCGAGGTGGAACTTTCGCAGACGTTCGAGCATCAACTCCGTCAACGACCTGCCAACAAACTCCTTGGGGCCCATAGCCCAATTCCTCTGGCGCGGAGCTGGACTGCGGGTCTCCCTCAGTGGACTCCGATAGCGAAGCTGGTTGCGCAGGCGGGGGTGATACGTTCATTATGGGCCACAAGGAAGTATCAAGGCTGCGCGGACCGGAGAATGGCATGTCCTTACCGCGGTTACAACTGTTCGAGCTAGAAGATCTGACGTGGTTTCCGCAAACCGTCCGGGACCTCGCTACAGATTATCTGAGCTTCATGGAGACTCGCTTCTCTTTGCACAAGCCCGTCGTACCCATATTGCGAGCCGCGCTGGAGACCTCAAAGACATCCTGCCTCGTGGATTTATGCTCCGGCGGAGGCGGACCCATAGTGGCGCTCTATGAGGCTCTGCTTGTGGAGTATGGTCCGATTCAATTTACTTTGACGGACAAGTACCCCAATCTCTCAGCGTTTCAAAGCCTCTCCTCACAGTGTCCGTCAGGCGTTCGATACGTTCGAGAGCCGGTCGATGCAACAAGAGTTCCCAGTAGTTTGGCTGGAATGCGTACAATGTTCAATGCATTTCATCACTTTTCCCCGGAGTTTGCTCGGCGGGTCCTTGAAGACGCAGTTCAAGCGCGACAATCGATTGGCATATTCGAGGTGCCGGAACGAAACATGCTGATGTTGGTTTCGTTGTTGTTTACCCCCATCTTTGTGGTATTTGCCACGCCCTTCATCAAGCCGTTCCGATGGAAACGGTTATTGTGGACATATATGGTCCCTTTGGTGCCACTAACCTGCTGGTGGGACGGTCTCATATCTGTATTTCGCGCGTATACGGTCACTGAGATGCTCGCCCTGACAGAAGGCCTTGTGGAGTATGACTGGAAGGCGGGTCGTGTTGGAATTGACGGAACGGTCGGGCACGTTACCCATCTTCTGGGTACCGCCCGTTCCTCCCACGTCTAGAACTCTGAATCCTCCCGCAATGTTGCCAGGTTCCCGATCATATGCCTAAAGTCGACTGCGACCTCTTCGAAAGAGGAAGAGGAAGAGAGGATAATCAGAAAGAGAACGAGCTTGAGGGGGTCGAAGAGCTTGAGCTAGTGGCGGGTTGCTTCGAGATCAGACTCTCGGAACTAAACCCGTCAGCCGCTCTTCGCCGGCCGTAAATGGTTGTAAGACGCGATAGAGTGTGGCGCACTTATCTTCCAATCAACCCCCCCCGGGGGAGTGTGCAGCTTCATGAGTCGGATTTGAGTTTCGGGTTCTCCCTCAGGCTGTGGGGATATACTTCGCGGATGAACTGGTTGGGAGCGCGGCTGCGGATGGATCGCTTTGGGCTGAAGGAGGCTCATGCGCTCGCGGCGGAGATCGGTGATGATGCGGCGGTGGTGAGAGCGCTGGTGCGTGAGTTGTTTGGAGACGATGTTGAGATACGGAAGCGGGCGGCGGATACGGCCCGACGGATTACGGATCGGGATGCGAGGCCGCTCGAGCAGTACGCGGATGAGTTGGCGGCCTTGCTCGAATCGTTGCCAGTAGAGGAGTCGCGGACACGGTGGCATCTGGGATTGGTTGTCCCTCGCGTGGCGCATACGCGAATGCAACGGCTGCGGGCGGCGCGGGTGATGTCGCGGCTCGCCGAGGATGAAAGCAATGTGGTGCGGTGTTCGGCCGTTGAAGGATTGGGAACGCTGGCGATGGAGGAGCCGTCGTCGCGGGATGAGGCCGAGGCGATGGTGGAGAAGTATCTATCGGAGCCCACGACCAAGGCGATGAAGAGCCGCGCTCGGGGTGTGAAGAAGCTCATACGCCGCCCAAGTCCATAGCTGATGGTTAGACCATTGTACGACGTATGGGTACAACGGTGTGGGACAGCCCACCTCCGCTGTCGCAGCAGCACGGGCTTTGCGGGATTGACTTCTACGAATCAGTACAACCATCAGTTGAGGCAATTCTGCCCGTTACATCGCTGCTATACCCCGGCGTTGTTTCATAGGTGAATGAATACGTACTTCCGTCCGGAACGGACTTTAGCTTCGGACAAGGTCTTACAGGTGTAGCTCAGTTGTATTCTGCAGCAACCCGAAACTATGGGACAGCGGCAGAGGTTGCGCAGATTGGGAATATCTTATCGGGTCCGGCGAGCGGTTTAGGAACCTTGCTGGGCGGTGGAAGCCTTGCGCCTGCAGAGAGAAACGCGGGCTATGAAAGTGCGTTTACGGCCGGTCCTGGGTTGATCGACGCGATTAGAGCGGGGAGTTGGTTTGGCGCTGGCAATGGCCGATCACAGTACGGCTCAGATGAGCGTGTTTGGTGCTGGCGGGGGGAACGCATGTGGGGTTGGTCACTGATATGAAGCGAAACTTGCGTACATGGATCGGAGTTCCTGTTATCATCGCCGGGGCTTTGGGGCTGCTTACCGCGCTCTTGATCGAAGGGCGTTTGAAACAGCACAGCTTCGCCATCGGATGTGTGATCGTGATGGTTCTGGCGGTAGTGATCTGGACCGTTCTCTGGAAGCGTCCCAATCAGCCTGCTGGATCTTCCGACGGAGTTGGTACTTTCGGCCCTCCGAATGCGAGTAAGAAGAAAGGTCTTCAGGTAGCGTTGCTCCTCCTCTTCCTGGCACTAGCCTTCTGGATGACAAGAGGGGGGCCGTGGATACCACGGCTCATCGGTGCCTCGATGCTTGTACTGTTCACGACGGGGGTTGCACTCCGCAAAACAAACTAACCCGCGATGAATGAACCTGTGTGTATGACGGAGTTCGCCGTTTGTGTATTTGGACTCGCCCCAAGTAACGCGACCTGCCAACTCTCAGCCCCGGGCGGCAATTACAACTTGGGATCGAATGCGGTTGCGCTCTTCCAACCCCAGATGTCTGCGGCGCTCACGAACGCATTCAACTTTCTAAATTCTCCTCCGACCATCAATTCGGGATTCAGAAGTCCTGCCGATCAGGCACGAATGCAGAATGGAGGGTCTGGCCCAAATCCGGCTGCTACTGTGTTCTGGCATCAGGCCGGAATGGCCGTCGATATCAATGGCACTGCAAACAGCATCTTCCCGACCATAATCAGCGCGATGCAAGCTCAAGGGTTGACGTGGGGCGGGACGTTCACACATCGTGATCCTCCGCACTTTCAACTGCCACGTCCAGGAACGAGTCCCAGTGCTGCCACTGTCAAAGCTTGCGCTGCGCCTGCAGGAGGTCACGGATGAGATATCTTTCAACTTTGTTCGTATGGTTTTTCTTGTTCTTCCACGCGGACTTTGGTTCAGCGCAAGCTAAGGCATCCAAGGTGTTCTTGTTGGAAGATGCAGGCAACCTCGCGACGAGATGCGCCGAATCGCATGGGGCTGCGATTCAAAAGACCGCGAACCCGTCAAGGCAGCGCCGCAGGCTGGTTGCAGTGCCAGTACTGCGGCCAACACCACCCGGTTGACTGCAGCTTTGTGGGTGCCGGCGCGACTGGGCAACCTCATGCGCCGTAAAGCCCAACGGTTGATCCACGGTAGCCTTCGCAAGAACGCCGCTGTCGCGAAAGGTAGATCCAGGATGCTCGGAATCATGGAGGAAAGCAATCCGCTCTCTTCAAAAGGCATTTCCGTTCATGCGCACCCGTACGATCTGGCTCTTGGTGGTCTCTATCCTAGACCGATTCAACTATAAGCCTTCAGGCTCTCGTCCACACAGTTGCTGTGTGGGTTTTTTGTAAGTTGCTGCACGTTCGCATTTAATCAGCCATTCGTGAAGTCGAACAAGAACGACTTCATCGATGCCGAAGCCATTGTGGAGGCAGTGGATCGCCAGAACATGCGCTTTGTGCCGATCAAGACAGATGATCAGCTCGATTTGCAAGCGCTGCATCGCGTGCGCGACCGCTTGATCACGCGACGAACGTCGGTGATCAACCAGACTCCTTGCCTTCCTTCTGGAGCGTGGTCTGGTCTTCGCGAAGAGCCCGGCCAGGCTGCGCGAGCGAATGCCTGAGATTCTCGAAAACGTCGAGGAAGATTTGACTCCGCGCATCCGGAACCTGCTCGCTCTGCTGTGGAACGAGTGGAAGGATCTGGAGCTTCAGATCGTGCAGATGAACGATGAAGTGGAACAGATCGCATCAAGTGATCCGGCATGCCAACGGCTCAGACAGATCCCCGGCATGGCCCCCTGGTCGCAACCGCGATCGTGGCCGCGATTGGCAACGGCGCGGCCTTCCGCAAGGGACGAGAGTTCGCGGCATGGATGGGACTGGTGCCGAAGCAGTACTCGACCGGCGGCAAGGCCAAGCTGGCTAGCATCAGTAAACGCGGCAAGCCTGTTTACCGAATTGGCCTTTACACGGGCCGAGGGTTTCGAAGGAGCGGTACGCGGCGTATCTCATCATGGCCAGGAGAGCAAAACCTCCACAAACAGGCCGGATACATTGACGCAGACTTTCTTCATCCTCAAACTTTTCCCTTGCAGTCAGACGGCGGACCAGACATTGCAGTAAGAACTGTCTCTCGCCAAAATGCCGTCGGCCTTTAGTTTCATCGTTTTCCATTCTGGGTCCGGGTTTGGAGACCACGAGATTCCTAACCGTTAAGACTTTTGATTTCGCGGGCCGGATGAAATTTTTGCGAGGCACAGCTCCAGACGAGTGTTTAGCAATCTCTAGTTAGCGAGCTATCAACAACGGTCGATCCCTCAGGCGAATGACTATGAAGTGAAAGGCTGATGCTTCTTTTGTGCCAAACCCCACGCTTTTGCGATCCGGATCGAATTTTGGCGAAGCACAGGACGGCATTCTGGCGAGGGACAGGTATTTTGGCGAGGCACAGCTCGCGGATAGAATTGTGGCGAGGCACAGCGTGGCTCGACACTTCATCATTGCCTTGTGGGTTTGCTTCCTACGGCTCAATGAAGGTCATGTCTGGCGAGGTCGTTTGGTTTCCGTTGGCGCCGGCGCTGACCAGTTGGTAGTGGATCGTCCCGCTAGGTACATACGACAGGAAGCATTGTGGCGTCGAGGTCAGGTTCGTTTGAACCGAGTATGCGCCGTATACGCCCGACGCCGTGCCGAACTGCACGTAGTTGTTCGTTGGCACCGAGGTCGTCCAACTGATGGTGGCCTTGTTATTCGCCGCTGGACTAGCAGTGACAGCTGAGATCGTGGGCGGCCCGGGGAGAGTCGTGAAGCTATACATCGTCGAGTGGCCGGTGTTGCCGCTGCCGTCCGCAGGTTGCGCTTCAAAGTAGTAGGTAGTCCCGGCTGCCAGGCCTGTCAGAGTCACTCCGTGACTAGTTGTTAGGGCCGTCTGCACCGGGCTCAGCTGCCCCAGCGCGTTCGTCGTGCCATACGTGACCGCCGTGTTGGCCGGCTCATTGGTGGACCACGAGATGGTCACTCCCGAACTGGTCACGCCCCAGAATGCCAGATACGAAATCACCGGCGGCGGGGCGGTGTTGGACGACGTGTGGAAGGTGAAGTTGCTGGAGGTGCTCAACGAGTTCGCCGCGTTGGCCGAGACCACATCGAAGTTGTACGTCGTGTTCGGAGTCAGGCCAGTGAGCAC
>JALYIG010000247.1 GCA_030775885.1 Acidobacteriota bacterium
CACCGTTGTATTGGCGATCACATAGCACGCATTTGTGAGCGTCGAACTGCTGGTCGAAAGGTTCCATGAAATTGTGCCGGAGTATCCATTTGCCGGCGTAACAGTCACCGACGATGTTCCAGAACTGCCTGCTGCGATGGTGAGGTTTGTGGCCGACACGCTGAAAGACTCATTGGACCCGGATGAAGAACCCACGGTAATAGTCAAGCTGGCTGAAGACGAGGCGAAAGTTGTGTTTCCGGAATAGGTCGCTTGTATTACGTGCGACGCCGCAGTAGTCGAGGAGAACGCGTAGGTCGCGGTTCCCCCGGAGAGGGAGACGGAAGAAGATACGGTTGAGCCATCAACCTGGATAGCCACGGTCCCGGTGGGGATGGCCGTACTGGACGTGGATGCAGACGAGATTTTGATCGTGATTGTGTCGCTGGCGCCGACTGCCGGCGACAAAGTCGATGCGGACAGCGTTGTGGTGCTCGATACGAGTCCGGAGGATGAGCTTATCGCTGGCCATGCGGAGAGTAGGTTGTAGAAGTCGATTGAACCCAAACCGGAGGCTTCATCGTAGCCGGTCGTCGCGGGATATTCGGACGTACCTGAGCCGGAGCAATACGAAGATCCCGCAGTACATTCATTGCTTCCGCTAGTTATGTCGTGGAAGGCTGAGGCATATGTTGCGGCTTTGGCGGCGAGGCTGTAAAGCGTGGAGTTGACCACCCCTTGCCCTGCCGGATCCTTCTGCTGATTGATGAGCGCAACCATGCCACTGAAGATCGGCGCGCCGAAACTGGTTCCTCCAGCCACGGTGAGGTAAACACCATTGCTGTCCCGGAATCCATTGGCGCAGCTACCCGCTATCCCTGTTGAAGAATTGTCGCTGGAACAATACAAGTACCCCGCATTCTCCGGCGATGCATCCAGTGATATGTCTGGAACGAGCCGGGCGCTTCCAGAGGCAATCCCGCTGACTCCAGTCTGCCAACTTGGCCGCGCCGTATAAACGCTGGCACCGCCGCCGCCCGAGGAAAGGCCGCCGCTTGAGGAGTCGTCATTCCAGACCTGCTCAGGTAAGTAGGACAATGCCGATCCGATCATGTCCGACCCGCTCGCGGACTGCCAAAAAGTGGAGTTCGACGAAGATGTGTCGGCTGATGGAAATTCGGTTCCTCCGATCGCTGTGACATATTGGCTGCTACCGGGGAAATCCACACCCAGGGCCTCCTGCTGCGCGGTCGTCAGACCACTGGTGCCATAGCAGTCGGTAGACCCATTATCGCCGGCTGCGGTGACTACGGTCTGGCCTTGAGCGGCTGCCTGAGCGAGGATCGCATTGTAGGTCGCGTAGTTTGCGGAGCCCAAGGAGGTCTCGCATTCTCCATAGCTGTTGCTGATGATTGGCGCGGTCTTGTTGTCGACGGCGTACCGGATTGAATCCCAAACGCTGTAATTGAGGTTATTCCCGACGTACACGAAATAGATTGTGGCACCCTTCGCGATAGCTCCCGAGTATTCAAGATCCAGGTCTGACTCAGCCTGATCTCCTGAATACCCTGTTGCGGTTCCTGAACCGGGAACGAGAACTTCCGTAGGATCTTTGACCGTCAATCCCGCGGCTTTTTGAAAGTTTTCGATATCCGATAGCGCAACTGACGATTGGCCCACTATAGCTATCGATTGGCCGGTCCCATCAATCCCGGAGTTGTAGGCCGGATTGATGTCGTAGACAGTTGCAACATCTTTAGGGGTCAGATAGTGATTGCCGGATTGGCTCGAGGTAAAATTCGACCTGGCTTGCCGCTGCGGAGCCTTGAACCTGACCTGCGCCCGGGGCCGGAAACTAGAGAGATTTTCTACAGCCGCCACTGCGTTTGAAAGCCCAACGGGGATGCTGAGGTCAGTCGAGGGAGCAAATTCAGTTCTCTTGCCATTCCTGTAAAAATGCAACTCTGTCGAAAAGGCGTTCTCAACCTGGAAAACGGATCCTGAGAAATTAATGCGGTTCTTGCTGCGCGCAACACCCTCTACTGTGAATCCCTGCTGTTGAAGCCACAGCTCGATAGTCGTGATGTCTGCGTCGGACATACCAAAACGGGAGGCATATCCCTCTGGGCTGAGCCATTTGTGGTAGAGCGGCGAGGAGGGATCCTGCTGTGCCGCGATCAAAGCCTCCAGATCGGTTGTCTGCCCGGGTGTCTGGCTCAGCACAAGCGTCATGCCCTTGAATTTTGTTTCAGATGGAACTCTGCTGATCTCATTCTCGGCTCGCGCCATAGGAAAATGAGTTCCCGCCAGCGTCGTCATCCGAGAATTATCTATCTGACGGCTGAGACGCGGCGTTTGGGCCGTTGCTGGTGAACCCGAGGCCAGGGCAAACCCAACCGCGCAGACGGAGATAGCGAGTATTGAGGCGAATGGTCTGTAAGTGGCGGATCGAGTCTGGAGTCGTTTCATAGCACGTCCTTGTCTGCTGCATGGGTCCTCTTTCATGCTCTAAGAGACGCTGACTGCGGCTCGCCGAATGTAACAATTCGTAAAGCGACGAGGATTCAGATTGTTGTTGTGTGCCATCAACCCAGCGGCTTATTGTTCGGAAGGCAAATGATGCTGAACGAGCTTCCCAACAACCGCTGTGCGTAGCTCTTGTTACAAATCGTGACAGCCAGCCTCTTCTGCAATTCGTCTCTTAGCGTGTCGGACTTTCTGTTCATTGGCTGGATTGGGCCGGTTGAATTGGAAAGTCGGCTGAGGAGGAAAAATGACACAAGCCATTGGTGCGACTTTCGCCGGACAATGCGCGATAGAAAAACCTTACGCAAACTGTCCCTACGACGACTTGGAATCTCCCGTCCTATATATTCTCGAGGGTTCCGACTCTGCGCGAGAAACTGCTTTGAGAGCAATACCTTCGCTGCTGGCCCGAAGAGATGGAATTGGACCGGCATTCAGGCCGAAGCGTCTGCGGCGGGACATGCTCATCCTTATTATCTCTGGCAAACGGACGGAGATAGAGAAGCAGCTTGAGTGCCATGCTTCCCGGCTTGAGGATCGTTTGCATGGTAAGAATCTCCACTTTATACAAGTCACATTCGTACATCGGCTGATCTTGGCGATGATGCGACATGAAGGCTACGCCGTTAGAGATTGCTCTCTGCTCCTCGAGACGAGTGATGCTCTGGTCCACTCGATTTATCAAGAGGTTATCCATTTGTCGTAGCAAATCGACAACCGCATATTTCGCTGGTTTGCTCGCTGCAAAGATACAGTTTACGTACCTTATCCCGGGGGAGAAGACAAGGACACCTTCCCCCGGATACAAGCATGCCGGGGTCGTCTGCTCGTTTGGACACCCAAGATGCAGATGGCAACCGCGACTTCAAAGGATCGTGTCGATGCCCTCGCCTACTGGGCCAAGGTTTAAGCCTGGTTCCCCGGCGCCACATTCCAGATTACCGGCCACCTGGAGGCACCTGGTGCTCGGTGAGAAGCTCCGCCGAGCTATCGACGTGAACGGAGGTCTTCTTCGCAAGGGGTAAAGCGATAGTGACCACCAAACCTCCACCGGGGCGCTTATCCGCAGAAATGATTCCATTGTGAAGACGGACAACTTGTTGCGCTATTGCTAAGCCTACGCCAAAACCATCCGGCGCATCCTTAGCATCGGACGGAACCCGAAAGAAGGGCGCGAAGACATTTTCCAGGTTGACCCTGGACATGCCGGGGCCACGATCCTGCACCGTCACCAGGGCTGCGCCGGTGGTTCCCGGCGCGTGTTGCAGCCGAACGTCGACAGTTTCTGCAGGCGGGGAGAATCGGATTGCGTTTCGCACTACGTTCTCGATTGCCTGTCGCAGCAGTTCAGGGTCTCCATCGACCATAGCCTTCGCGGACGAGCCGAAATCGAGAGTGATGGCCCGCTGCTTGGCTTCAAACATGGCATCCTCAATGATCGTCCGGATCAGCGCCCCGAGATCCAGAGTGCGAATGCGCTCTATCGTCTCAAGGCTTCCAACATGAGAAAGACGAAGTATTCCCGATAGCAGATGGTCTAAGCGCGCGCACTCAGCGTCCATCCGGACCAGATACTGCGGAGACGATTCTGGCTCCTCGCGAGTAAGTTCCAAAGCCATCTTGATACGCGTTAGCGGAGTGCGGAGCTCGTGGGAGACGTCGCGGATCAGGGTTTGGTGAGCTCCCACCAGACTCTGTATCTGTGCCGCCATCGCATTGAAATCGCGAGTGAGGGCTTCAAGGTCGCCGCTGCCGCCGGAACCCGGAATCCCTCTTGGTACTGGCGCTCTGGCCGACAAATCCCCTGCGCTAAAAGCGCGAATGGTGGCTGACAGCGCCCGGACAGGTTGGGCTAAAAAGTATGCAAAGAGTAAAGAGACGAGGGCTGAGCTTGGCAGGGCCGCGTAAGCGAACGGTAGCAAAACTCCAGGTTTGGGTGCTTCGGGAATTCGCGCCGCGTAGTACCAAAGCGCTCCAGTTGGGTCGCGCATCGAACCCACCTGAAAGATATCAGCTCCTCTTCTGATCCAACTTGGCGCAGCGTTATCGTACAGGTTGGAAACCAGATCAGAACTTGCGTGGGAGGGACAGACAGGGCGGTGGGTTGGCCCGAACAGGCTGATGTCATCGAGTTGGACGCCCCGAGCAGACTCGCAGCCCTGAGATCGTACTTCCTGAATAGAAAACTGGACCAACCGCGTGGTTAATTGTTCCACCGGCTCCAGCATCTTCGGTGGCGCGCTCGCCGGCTGGTCTCTGAGGAATACGAAAGTGGCGGCCATGATGCCAAACGTTGCGACCCAGAAGCACAGAAACAGTTGGATGAATAAGCTTTTCACCGACGCCCCCTGTCACGGTCACATCAGTGTAGGAAGAAATGTATAGCCACGCGCCCGAACGGTTTGTATTTGTCCCGCGTTGTTGCAAGCCTCGAGCTTCCGTCGAAGACGCGAGATATGCATATCGATGGTGCGATCAGAAGCCGTATACGGACGCTCCAAGGCATGAAAGGAGAGCGTATCCCTCAACAGCACCTCTCGAGCCCGCACCATAAAAATCTGGAAAAGCGCGAACTCAACTTCGGTTAGACCGCGGTCACAACCCACGAACATGACCCTGCGACCGATCGAGTCGACTGTGAAACCATATTTTTCCAGGCGTTCGGGCACGCGCAGAGAATCGT